>CAIYOL010000190.1 GCA_903927855.1 uncultured Planctomycetota bacterium | reverse complement strand
TATCTCAAAACCGGCAATACAGTGTCAGATGCCAATATGCAATCAGGGTATAAAGCAGAGCACTGGTATGTTTTGAGCAGGATAGATGTGTGGCGTGACGATTCATACGGATGTGTGGTAACACTAGGAGATTCGATTACGGACGGCAGGGGATGCGACCCCAACTACGACAACCGATGGCCGGATAAACTGGCAAACAAGCTGCATGCAGATGCGAATACTGTGAAGGTCGGCGTAATAAATCAGGGAATCGGCGCTAATGCCGTGTTATCCGACGGTCTGACGGGGGGGTCGTCGGCGCTGAATCGTTATGACCATGATGTGCTCGGTCAACCCGGGGTGCGCTGGGTGATTGTCTTTGAGGGGGTTAATGACATCGCCGGCGGCAAGTCAGCCTCGGCTTTAGAATCCGCGTATCAGACGTTTATAAACAAGGCACATGCCGCAAAAATCTTGGCATACGGAGCAACGATAACGCCTTTTAAAGGATATAGTTCAAATGAGACCACGCGATCAGCAGTTAATAGCTGGATTATGGACCCCAACCATTTCGACGCATCCCTTGACTTTGCTGCCGCAGTGTGGGACCCCGCGGACCATAACTACCTGAAGCCGGCCTACCGCGTTTATCCACCGGGCGACAACAACGACTTTCTGCATTTCAATGCGGCGGGCTTTCAGGCGATAGTCAATGGTATAGACGTCAATTTATTTACGCTGACAGCCGACGTTGACAAAGACGGTATTGTGAACTTAGTTGACTTTGCGATTTTAGCCGGTCAATGGCTGCAAGCGCCCGGTTCGCCTTCTGCGGATATTGCACCGATGCTGGCGGGAAACGGGGTTGTTAACTCCAAAGACCTCTTCCTGATGACTATGGAGTGGCTGAGAGAAGAGTAAAACAGTATCTCCTTCGGTAAACTCAGGATAGACGAGCAGAAGGCAGCACAAGCAAACCCCCAACGTAAAGTTGGGGGCCAACCGATTTTGTTGACAAGTTTGCGAATGGGGGTTAGATTATTGATGTCGTACGGAGAAAATATAGATGGAGATAAAAATGAGAATATTTAGAAAAACGAGTATAGCGGGATTTATTCTTTTAATACTGAGTCTTTCTTGTATCTCATGTGCGGCATCTGCGAAGGAATGCTGGATAGGCACGTGGGTGAGCGGCCAGCAGTTGACGGAAGACAGAAACCTGCCGCCTGCACCGGGATTATCCAATAATACACTGCGCGAGGTTGTACACATGACCTTGGGAGGGAGCAAATTACGCGTGCAGCTTTCCAATGCATACGGGAACAGCCCGGTAACAATTAAAGCCGCCCACCTGGCGGTGTCAAAGGGCGGCAGTGCGATAGACCCGGCAACGGACAAGGCACTGACGTTTAAGGGGGGAACATCAATAACTATTCCGGCGAAAGAGGCCGTTTATTCGGATACATTAGACTTTAATGTAAAACCATTGAGCAACCTGGCAGTAAGTATTTATTTTGGGGAGACATCGGCTGATGTCACCGGGCATCCGGGCTCGAGGACCACATCCTATATCCAAACCGGCGATGCAGTGACAACGGCGGATATGAATTCGGCGGTTACAACAGACCATTGGTATATTTTGAGCGGGATTGATTTGCGGCTCGATGATTCCTACGCGTGTGTGGTAGTGCTGGGAGATTCGATTGCAGACGGCAGGGGCTCTACCACCAACGGCAACGACCGATGGCCGGATAATCTGGCCCGGCGCCTGCAGGCAAACCCGAATACTGCAAAGATTGGCGTACTGAATCAAGGCATCGGCGGCAATGCCGTAGTATCCGGCGGCCTGGGACCGACCGCGATGGAGCGTTTTAAGCATGATGTGCTCGGTCAAAGCGGGGCGCGCTGGGCGATCATTCTTGAGGGGGTTAATGACATCGGCGGCAGCGGCAGCACGAAAGCAGCCACCGATTTAATTGCCGCGTATGAGCAGTTCATAAACGAGGCCCATGCCCGCGACATGCTGGTTTACGGTGTGCCGATACTGCCCATTGGAGGGTCCATGTACGACAGCAACGACCATGAGGCCGCGCGCCAAGAAGTCAACAAATGGATTCGAACCAGCGGTAAGTTCGACGCAGTCATTGATATGGATGCTGCAGTACGTGATCCGGCGAATCCTACTAAGCTGTTACCGGCATACGATACCGGTGACCATCTGCACCTCAATGTGGCAGGCTACCAGAAGATGGCCGAGGCCATTGACCTTGATTTGTTTAAGCATGAAAAAGCCGTCAGTCATTAGTTTTCAAGCTTCAGTTGCCTCGCTGTTTATTCGTTAAAAACAGCAATTATCCCTGCTCAAACTTCGGTGTTTTATCATAGATAGATGACCCCCAAGATAAACTTGGGGGCTAACCGACCCGCCATAGGCGGACAAGTATTGACAGCGGAGACTTTGGAAGTTAAGGTATTACCACTATGAAAATTTTACTGAGTTGGTTAAATGATTACGTCGAAACGGGTTTGCCTGCTGAGAAAGTCGCTCAAATTTTAAGCGACGTTGGACTACCCTGTGAGGGTATCGAATCCTTCGGTGACGATGCCGTAATCGATATCGAGGTGACCAGCAATCGCGGCGATTGCTTGAGTTATATCGGCATTGCCCGTGAGCTGGCTGCCGCGACAGGGAAGGAATTAAAAGTCCCGGCGGTCAAGCTGGACGAATCATCTAAAAAAGTTACTGACCTTGCCGCCGTTGAGATTGCAGAGCCGGATTTGTGCGGCCGATATACCGCTCGAATTATTGAGGGTGTGAAGGTGGGGCCGTCGCCGGACTGGCTCAAAAGCCGCATCGAAGCGGTCGGTCTGCGGAGCGTCAATAATGTGGTTGATGCGACAAACTATGCGATGATGGAGACCGGCCAGCCCCCACACGCCTTCGACTATGAAAAACTAACCCAGGGCAGAATAATAGTCAGGAAAGCCAGTTCTGGTGAGCAACTTATCAGCATCGATGGTTCTAAGTGTCAGTTAACTCCTGATATGCTGATTATCGCTGACCCCAAAGGCCCTGTGGCCATAGCTGGTGTTATGGGTGGGGCTGATACCGAGGTAAGCGAGACGACTGAGACAGTTCTTTTAGAGGATGCATATTTTGACCCTATAAGTATCCGTAAAACCTCTCGTCAACTTTCCCTGCCTTCGGAGGCTTCTTTTCGATTCGAGCGGACTGTGGACATCGAAATGGTGGACTGGGCATCGAAACGGACTGCTCAGCTGATTACGCAGGTGGCGGGCGGGGAGACGGCTAAGGGTGTGGTAGATATTTATCCGAAAAAGCCGGAGCAAAAAGAGGTAAAGCTGAGACTTGCCCGTTTGAACAAGGTGCTTGGCGTAGAGATTCCGCCGCGGGAGGCAGTAAAAATCCTGTCGGGGTTAAGTTTCCAGCCGAAGCAAAAGGATGATTTTGTAAATTGCACCGTTCCTTCGTGGCGCAGCGATATTGAACGTGAGATTGACCTGATAGAAGAAGTCGCACGCGTCTATGGCTATAACAGGATACCGACGGAGCAGAAGATTCGGATTAAGGTCGTCCCTGTCGATGCACGTCAGAAGATGACTGAATCCGTAGGAACGTATCTTAACGGCTGCGGTTTTTATGAAACGATTAGCGTCTCTTTTATTGACAGTTCCATTGCTGAGCTGTTTGCCACTGACTCCAGTGAGCATTTGGGCGTGAAAGATGTAAACAGGAAAGGCGACAACCTGCTTCGGCAGATGCTCCTGCCTTCTTTACTTGCTGTTATCAAAACCAACCTCAATGTCAAAAATACCCCCTGCAGAATATTTGAAATTGCCGATACTTTCGTACCTCGTCCCCGGCAGAATAAATCTGACATCTTGCCGATTGAAAAGACCAAACTGGCGATTGCTTGTGATGGTGATTTCTCTCTCCTGCACGGTGCGGTTGACGGGCTGATAAAGAGTATCAACAGAGATGCTGAAACGGTATTCAAGCCTACCGAACTGGTCTGGGCACAAACCGGCGCTCAAATTATAGTAAACTCCATACCCGTCGGCATCGCGGGGGTTGTTTCTCAGGCGGTCAAAGAAAAATTCGATTTCAAAAACGTAACGCCTTGTGCTGCGGAGCTGGATTTTGAGATGCTTTCAGCCTTGCAGGTGAGTCCTCTGAAAGTAAGACCTGTTCGGAAGTTTCCTGCTATTGAGCGGGACCTTTCGATTGTTATTGATGAGCAGGTCCGCTGGGCTGATATCATCGCAGCGGTGGACAAAAAATCACCAGATGAGTTAGAAGATGTTCGCTTTGTCGGTATATACCGCGGCAAAGGTATTCCTTCGGGCCAAAAAAGTCTCACCCTCACGCTGCAGTTCAGGGACCAGGACGGCACATTGACCCACGAAACCGTCGACCGATTCCAGGCCGACATTCTAAACAGTCTCACCGAATCCACCGGCGCACAATTGCGGACGTTGTAATTCGTAATTTACATTTTCTTTTAAGCTTTTAACCTACGAACAAATTTTATTTTTAAGCTTTATTTTATTATAGAAGAAGCAGTTGAAAACCCGAAAATATGGGTAGCGGCGCAGCTGAAAGTTTTAATTCGCCGCTTGGATTTGCCGATATTCTTATTGATTTTCGCTTGGAAATTTGGTATAAGAAATAGTGCAGGCTGACCCCTGCGGTGTTCGTATAGAAAATATGATTTTGAAAAAACCGATACCCGCTATTCAGGGAAATCGGGCCTTGATGGGTCGGAAACGCCTACTCGATAGGACTTCTGGACACAAGCAACGATTACCCACTTGGAAATAATGGGTTTTCTTCAAAAGTTTTCTTACGGCACCGGCGGAGGAAGGCCTCGCATTTAAAAGGCCTGTTTATTATGCAGGCCTTTTTATTTTGCCCCCTTTGCTGCTAAAGGGGGGAAATATCGGACCAACCCGCCGGACGTATCATTTCCTTACGTTTTTAGCCTTAAGCTAAGCCCTATATTTGTCGATTAAAAAGTGGCACGAATTATAACTATATAGGTCATAAAAGTGCAAATAAGAGCGTAACGTATAACAGTATAAGCACTTGTGTACTTATGCTCTTTTGTTAGAGAGGTAAAAATGCCAAAGGTTTGTAGCTTTACGGTTTTACCCGCATTACCTGATGCTTTGAAAGCCCTCGAGGATATCACCCGGAATTTATTTTGGTGCTGGAACACCGACTTTGCAGAACTGTTTAAGCGTATTGACAGTAACTTATGGACAGCTTCCGGCCATAATCCGGTCAAACTCCTCGCAAGTCTCCCGCAGCAGCGCCTGGAGGAATTGGCTAAAAATCAGCCGTTTTTGTCTGAACTGCAGCAGGCCGAGGAAAAGCTGAAAGCATATCTTGATGGGCCAACGTGGTTTGAAAAGACTTATTCAAAATCCACCAAACCCCTTATTGCATACTTTTGTGCCGAGTTTGGCATTCATGAATGTTTGCCTTTTTATTCGGGTGGTTTAGGGATCCTGGCTGGTGACCACTTAAAAAGCGCCTCGGACCTCGGTGTTCCATTAGTCGGTGTTGGTCTTCTTTATCAAAAGGGCTATTTCCGCCAGTGTTTGGACGTCGAAGGCTGGCAGCAGGAAATGTATCTCGAAAACGATTTTTACAGTATGCCGATAGAGTTAGTTCGGAAAAGCAACGGCCAGCCGTTGACCGTTAGCGTGGAATTCCCCGACAGGGTTGTGCACATCCAGGTTTGGTCTATTTGCGTAGGCAGAGTTAAATTGTATATGCTGGACACTAACATACCGGCTAATTCGTCCACAGACCGTATGATTACCGCCAGTCTGTATAGCGGCGATCTTGAGATGCGCATTCGACAGGAGATTGTGCTGGGCATCGGCGGCTTAAGGGCCTTGGATGCGATGGGTATTAAGCCTACCATCTGTCATATGAATGAGGGGCACGCTGCTTTGATGGTGCTCGAACGAATCAGGCAGTTACGAAACGAAACGAATATGACTTTTACTGAAGCTGTTGAAACTACCAAAGCCGGCAATATTTTTACGATACATACGCTTGTAAAAGCCGGTCTCGATGAATTTTCAGTCGAGCTTATTGATAAATATTTTGCTAACTTTGTCTCCGCTCTTGGGATAAGCAGAGAGCAGTTTCTGGCACTGGGCAGAATTCTTCCTGATGATGCCGGCGAGTCATTTAAAATGCCGATTTTGGCATTGCGCCTCAGCAGTTATGTAAACGGCGTAAGTAAATTGCATGGGCAGGTATCACGCGAGGTGTGGTCGAGTCTTTGGCCTGCTGTACCTGTTAGTGAAGTGCCCATAATCTCGATTACAAACGGCATACATATTAAAACCTGGCTGGCTGATGAAATGAATTCTTTATACGGAAGGTATCTTGGACCGAATTGGCCCGATGAAACTGTCAATAACCCGGTTTGGAACGGCATCGATCAAATCCCCGATGAGGAATTCTGGCGGGCACATCAACGGTGCAAAGGCCAGCTGATTGCTTTTACACGTAACTGGCTTAAGGCCCAGATAAAACGCAGAGGTACTTACCATTCTGAATTGAACTGGGCTGAGGAGGTCCTCGATGTTGAGGCGCTGACTATTGGTTTTGCCAGAAGATTTGTAAACTATAAAAGAGGCAGTCTCCTGCTTAAGGACCCCCAGCGTCTTGTAAAGATGCTTAATAATCCAGATAGACCTGTTCAGATTATTTTTGCAGGCAAGGCTCACCCGAAAGACAACGGAGGTAAAGAGATAATACGTCAAATTGTTCGCTTTGCATCAGAATATGGTGTTCAGCGGCGCATTATCTTTCTTGAGGATTATGATATCGATGTAGCCAGAATGTTGGTCCGCGGCGTAGATGTCTGGCTTAATAACCCTCGAAGGCCTATGGAAGCCAGTGGAACAAGCGGTATGAAGGCGGCAATAAATGGTGCTTTGAATGTGAGCACCCTGGATGGATGGTGGTGTGAAGGTTACAAACCTGATGGGGGCTGGGCTGTCGGTGTAGAGAAAACTTACAACGACCAGGGTTATCAGGATACGGTCGAAGCCCAGGCAGTCTATAATCTTCTCGAAAACGAGATTATTCCTTTATTTTACACCCGCTCAGCGGATGACCTGCCGCGAGCATGGATACACAGGGTTAAGAACTCTGTCAAATGGATAGCGCCGCGATTCAACACTCACAGAATGGTTGCTGAGTATGTACAAAAGTTTTATGGACCGGCTATGGCTAAATGGCGATATTTGACTGCCGATGCTATGGCCAGAGCCAAGGTGCTTTCAACGTGGAAAGCCAATATCAAAATGGCCTGGTCTGAATTTGCCATTAAAGATGTGAAGATACAAGTTGTTAACAATGGTGACAGTAGTGAGCAGATGAATCTCGGGCAGCCTAGGCTTAAAGTCGGTTCGCAGTTGTCCGTCAGCGCCTTGGTTAAGCTGCCTAAGGTTAGCCCGGATGATGTTTCAGTTGAGCTTTATCATGGGCCGGTAGATTCCCAAGGAAATATTAGAGACGGCTCAGTTGTGAGAATGGCTCGCAAAGAAACTACAGGCCAGGATAGTGAGCATTGGTTTGTTGGCTCGATGTCTTGTGGAGAAACAGGCCAATATGGAGTGGCCGTAAGAGTTTTGCCTAGAAATGCTGACCTTGTTAACCCTTATGAGCTGGGCTTAGTTCTCTGGAAGACGACGGATGACACAAACGGCAAATAAAAACTCCTCCGCCGCAGGCGGAGACGATACGCAGTTTCACTCCTTTTCTTTATTGAGCATAAGCTCATAAACCTCTTTAGACGAGGTTGCCTTTTCAAGCTCTTGTTTGAAATCTTCGTCAAGCATCAGTCTGCTTATTTTAGCCAGCGCCTGAATGTGTGGGCCGGTCTGGTTGGCCGGCGAGACCAGCAGAATAATGATTGTTACTGGTTTTCCGTCAACGCTTTCAAAGTCAATCGGCTCGCCTGCTATTCCAATCGACATAACCAGTTCCTTGACGGCATCGCACTTACCATGTGGGACGGCGATTCTGGAACCGATTCCGGTGCTGCGGGCTTGTTCGCGTGCCAGAACCGCTTTTAAAACAGTTTCT
>CAIYOL010000189.1 GCA_903927855.1 uncultured Planctomycetota bacterium | reverse complement strand
GTACCTGTCATAATAAGCAAGCAAAGCGGCGTGTCGGAAGTTTTGACACATGCTTTGAAGGTAGATTTCTGGGATGTCAACGAGATTGCCAACAAAATTATAGCTGTGCTGAAATATCCACCGTTAGGGGTAACGCTGCGAAATTATGGCAATTCCGAGGTAAGAAAACTGCGATGGAAGGATAGCGCTGCGAAGTGTGTGAAAATTTATGAAGAAGCACTCGTTGCGGTTTGAGAAACGCCTCTCTTCAGACGCAGTGCAGGACACAAAAATACGAGATACGAAATATGGCTTCGATATGTTTTTATTTTCAAGTGCATCAACCTTTGCGATTAAGACACTACACGGTATTTGATAAAAACGACAGATACTTTGACGACTACAAAAATGCCGCCATTTGCAGAAAGGTGGCAGATAAATGTTATCTCCCAACCAATCGACTGCTGCTGGATGTAATCCGCAGATTAGATGGCAGATTTAAGGTAGCATATAGCCTGACCGGCGTATTACTGGAGCAGCTCCAGCTCTTTGCCCCGGAAGTTATCAGCACTTTTGACGCCCTGGCGGAAACCGGCTGCGTGGAGTTCCTAGCCGAAACGTATTATCACAGTTTAAGCTATCTCTACTCGCGAGATGAATTCTTAGAGCAGATAAACAAGCACACCGAAATTATCAAACGTTTGTTCGGCCAAACGCCAAAGGTTTTTAGAAATACAGAGCTGATATATAATAACGACCTCGCCACACTCATCGAGTCAACAGGCAAATTTGATGCAATAATAACTGAAGGCGCAGACCATATCCTCGGCTACAGAAACTCCAATTTCGTCTACCGTCCTAAAGGATGCAGCAAACTAAAACTGCTTCTGAAAAACTACCGGCTCAGTGACGATATTGCCTTTAGGTTCTCCAACCGCGGCTGGTCTCAGTGGCCCTTGACTGCGGATAAGTTCGCAGCGTGGATAAACAGCACTAACGGATATGTCGTCAATCTATTTATGGATTACGAAACATTTGGCGAGCACCAATGGAAGGATACCGGCATATTCGATTTTATGAGGCACCTGCCGGAAGAGATTTTGAAAAACCCTTACAACAACTTCAAAACTCCCAGCGAGATAGCTCAGTCGCTTCAGCCCGTTGACACGGTCGATGTGCCGCATCTAATAAGCTGGGCTGATATCGAAAGAGACCTCTCGGCCTGGCTTGGAAATGCAATGCAATCAAATGCTCTTCATGAGCTTTATCGACTTGAAAAGGAAGTCAAAAAAGCCGGCAACGAAAAAATCATTGCAGACTGGCGAAAATTGCAGACTTCAGACCATTTTTATTATATGTGCACAAAATATTTCGCTGATGGTGACGTGCATAAATACTTCAACCCCTATGATTCACCTTACGATTCTTATATTAACTTTATGAATGTACTGGGCAATCTTCATGAACGATGTTCTGGAAAGACAACAGGGAATGCATCTTGTGGCCTGCCTAAAAATAAGGACTCGTCCAATTTGAAAACGCAAACAGCAGATTGTATGTCTTGATTCGTTTCTTGCTGTTTGAAGCAGCAGAGGCCGGATTTTGCTGTGACAATGTTTTTGGGAGTAAAATTGTGCTGACATTACAAAAAGCCAACAGCGAGAAAATCATCTCAATACCGGTAGACAAAAAAAGCATTGAGGACTTGTTGACTAAAGAATGGCTGTTAACCAATGACCGCGGCAGCTACGCATCGTCAACGATTATCGGCTGCAATACCAGAAGGTATCACGGCTTGCTCGTCGGCTCACTTAACCCTCCCGCTAACAGGATAATGGCACTGGCAAACTGCCTGGAAATGGTGATATTAAACGGAAATGTTCTTAACCTTTCAACTTTTGAATTCCATAACAAATTCACCCCGGCAGGTTTTACGTTTTTAAATAGGTTCCGTCGGAATGCTGGTGTCCATTTTGATTATCAACTGCCGCAGTTCCAGGTGACTAAATCCGTATATCTTCTCCGTGATGCGGATATGGTTGCCCTGGTATATGATTTTACCGCTGTGCGGCAGCCGCTGGAGTTTGTTTTACGACCGTTTGTCGGCTTGAGGGATTTCCATACACTCCAAAAATCCTATGCTCATATCTCTTCTGCCTGGCTCAGCGATGGCTTGCTGATTCGCCACGATACACCAGGCAGTTGTGAATTGTTTTTGAGATGTCCTTCTATGGACTTCGAAAAGGACGAGCAGTGGTGGTTTAATTTCACGTATCGCAACGACGAACAAAGAGGCCAGGATTTCACCGAAGATTTGTGGACTCCGGGCTTCTTTAAAGGCACGATAGATTCACCGACCAAACTTGTTTTTTGGGCAAATTTAGGCATCAGCGGCAAGACAGTAATCGAACTGCAAACGGATATTGAGACAGTTCGTGAAGATTTACGCACCTATCAAAACACTCTAACTGCTGCTCCAGGAACTATGGATGAAAAACTTCGAAAACTCTGTTTAGCTGCTGACCAGTTTATTACAAAACGTCAGCCGTCCGAAGGTTGCGAACCAAGAACCACTATTTTAGCCGGCTTCCCCTGGTTTGCAGACTGGGGCAGAGATGCTTTTATAGCATTGCCGGGACTGCTGCTCTCAACAGGAAGATTCGAAGAGGCAAAGTCGGTTTTGACCACCTTTGCCGCAGCTGCTGACGAGGGTATGATTCCGAATCGATTCGATGACTACAGTAACACCGCCCACTTTAATAGCGTAGATGCTTCTCTTTGGTTTATCAACGCTGCTTTTCAATACTTAAATGCCACAGGCGATTCAGAAACCTTTACCCGGCAGCTTCTGCCGGTAATCCGATGTATCATAGACTCCTACCGCAATGGCACACGGGCTGATATTCGCGCTGACTCAGACGGCCTTATAACCGCAGGCAATGAGCAAACACAACTGACCTGGATGGATGCTAAATACGACGGAGTAGCTTTCACCGCTCGCCATGGAAAAGCCGTTGAGGTTAATGCCTTGTGGTATAATGCCCTTTGCTTGCTCGCTCAATTCTATGACAACCACGATGATACAGAAAACGCAAAACGCTACCACGAGATGGCAGATAAAGTCAAGACCAGCTTTTGCGGGTTGTTCTGGAATAAGGAAGCTGGATATCTTTATGATTGCATTTTGCCCGATGGCTCGGCTGATGCGAGCCTTCGACCCAACCAGATATTCGCTGTTTCGCTTCCATTTTCACCCTTGTCACCTCAGCAGCAAAAGGCCGTCGTAGATGCAGTGCAAAAAAATCTCCTCACACCTTTTGGCCTGAGAACATTAAATGTTCAGGATAGCCGCTATAAAGGCGTATATGAAGGCCCCCAGAAAGAACGCGACCAGGCTTATCACCAGGGAACTGTCTGGCC
>CAIYOL010000188.1 GCA_903927855.1 uncultured Planctomycetota bacterium | reverse complement strand
TAAAAAGCAGCAGACTTGCAACAACGGCTGGAACGTGTTCATGACAAATAGCAAAAGTTATAAAGTAAACCAGCATAATACTTAAGGCGCCGAGAAAACAATTCATCAGATTTATTACATAGTCGTCGGAGCCGGGTAAGATGTGAAGGACTGCTGCACCGAGTAAATAATATCCAATGTGTACCGACCTGTTAGCAAAGTCCAAGTTCTGCATTTGCTGTATATAGACGGCTGCATCACCATTTATCAAGGCTTCCGTGCATAAAGAAGCAAGAACTGAGAAGACAGCCAAAAAGAGCAGAATGCCGATGATGATATCTTTTGTTTTACAAGGCCGAAGGGTTTCAAGAAATGGGTTGGCAAAGTTGTTTAGTCCAGCTTCGAATCTTTCGAGCATAAGCCTGGCATAAGTCATTACGGGCTTTCTCCGTGTATATTCCGCGGTATACTAAAACTTATTCGGATAAATGTCAATTGCGTTACAGCACTAAACCTGCTAAATAAGAGTGCTTGCAAAGATGTAAATTATGAGCAAACAAAGATTACAGAAAGTTTTGGCGGCCGCAGGTATCGCTTCCCGCAGAAGGTGCGAAGAACTAATACTCGAAGGAACGGTGTGTGTGAACGGCAGAGTTGTAGATGAGTTGCCGGTCTTTGTTGACCCTGAAAAAGACATCATAACCGTGGACGGCAGAAAAATTTACGCTGCCCGAAAAGTATATTTTCTTTTGAACAAGCCCAAGGGCGTGATTTGCACAAATTCAGACCCACAGGAGAGAAAAAAAGCGATAGACATTGTGCAGTCACGAGAACGCATCTTTTGTGTCGGCAGACTCGATATTGAAAGCACAGGAATAATAATACTCACCAACGACAGCGAACTGGCAAACAGATTAACGCATCCCAAGTATGGACTGGCGAAAACGTACGTTGTCAATGTCAGTGGCGAGCTTGGCGGTGAGCAGATAGAAAAGCTGAAAAGAGGAGTTTGGCTGGCTGAGGGCAAAACCGGCAGAGCGGCAATAAAGATATTAAAGCGCAGCCGTAAAGAGTCGTTGGCAGAAGTAACTATTCGAGAAGGGCTTAACCGTGAGATTCGAAGGATGTTTGCAAAGATGGGTTTGCCTGTAAGGTCACTGACAAGAATACGGATTGGCAAAATTAATGCACGGGGCCTTGGTATTGGTAAATTCAGGGCGCTAACGAAGGCGGAAGTGGCATATCTGAAGAAAGTTACGGATTAAAAAGAGGCGTTTTTGCCGTGGAAAGTGCCTGGCACTCCGTCAGATGCGGTAAAACGCTTTTTTTGTGATAAAAACGGTTTGGGCTTGCAATTTTCCCAAGTGTGAGTATATTTGTAGGGTTTTAAGGCAATTGTGGCAATAACCTGAATATATAATCGGGAGCTTATTAATGTCGAGAGTTTGTCATTTTACAGGTAGACGTACGAAAAGCGGGAATACTATTGTCCGGCGTGGTAAAGCAAGGTATCTTGGAGGGGTGGGGAGAAAAATTACCGGCATTACTAAAAGAAAGTTTAAGCCGAATATACAAACGGTCAGGGCGGTCATCGACGGCAAAGTTGTCAGGGTCAAAGCGTCGGCCAAAGCGATACGAATGGGCCTGGTTCAAAAGCCGCTTAAACGGAAGTATAAGCCGGAAGAATCGAAAGCATAAAAGCATAAGTCTTATGTATTAAAGTCGGCGGGGCGGTTTTGCCTCGCTTTTTTTATTTAGGCAGGAAAAAATGGGGAAAAGAATCGACCAAGCAGAGGTGAGGAAGGTCGCTAAGTTGTCACGTCTGGATTTGAGCGAAGAGGAAATTAAGGAATTTACAGGTCAATTAAGCGCAATCCTCGACTACGTGGCAAAAATGAACGGGTTGGACACCACCGGCGTCGAGCCGCTGGCACATTGTCTGCCGATAAGCAACGTTTTTCGAGAAGATGTCGTCAAGGAGTCTCTGGGGACTGAAAAGACGCTAGCAAATGCACCGGAGAGAGACGGGGAATTCTTCAAAGTGCCAAAAATCCTGGAAGAAGCATAGTCATTGATTATTGATTATTAAATGGACTGGCAAAACGCGAAACAACTGCGGGACAAAATAAGAGCCGGCGAAATCAGCAGTGTCGAGGCAACCAAGGCGGTTTTCGAGCGCATTGCTAAATTAGAGCCGACAATCGGGGCATATATAAGCACGTTTGAAAAATCAGCCCTCGACAAGGCGAAGGACGTTGACAAACGCATAACCAAAGGTGAGGCGGTGGGAGAACTGGCGGGTGTGCCGGTTGCGATAAAAGATAATATGTGCACCACTTTCGGGGCAACTACCTGTGCTTCGAAGATATTAGAGAATTTCCACTCACCCTATAATGCCACGGTGGTTGAGAAACTGCTTTCAGCGGATGCGGTAATAGTCGGCAAGACGAATATGGATGAGTTCGCGATGGGTTCGAGCACGGAAAACTCGGGTCTGAAGCAAACGGTCAATCCGTGGGACACGAAGCGAGTGCCGGGCGGGAGCAGCGGCGGTTCAACAGCGGCGGTAGCAGCGGGACTTTGCTGTGCAGCACTTGGTTCGGATACAGGCGGTTCGATTCGGCAGCCAGCCAGTTTCTGCGGAGTGGTGGGACTGAAGCCGACTTACGGCAGAGTTTCACGATTCGGGCTTGTGGCATACGGTTCGAGTTTAGACCAAATTGGGCCAATAACACGCACGGTGGGCGATTGCGCATTGATGATGAATATTATAGCCGGCT
>CAIYOL010000187.1 GCA_903927855.1 uncultured Planctomycetota bacterium | reverse complement strand
GCTTCTCTGGCAGAGCGCAAAGGCCGGTCGGGGTTGCTGGCCAGGGCAATGGTTGACAGGAACACTGAAGTTATCGAAGTGGCCGATGCCAACCGGCGACTTTTTATCGACCCTGTCAACAAAAAGCCACAGCAACATATTGTGCATACCTGGAGCAAAAAAGGCTCGCTCCTGACTCTGACCGCTACAGAGGCGGCCGAATGCGGGATTGCCGACAAAGTTGTCGGCTCGCGCCGGGGGCTGCTTAGTGAATTGGGTGCATCCGATGCCAATATAGCGGCAGACAGCGCAATCCAGGATGCCAGGGGAGAACTGAAAAGGGCCAGCGGGCAGTTAAACAGAATAAGAAAGTCGATAGATTTAAAAATCGAGCAGTTAAAATACCAGCAACCCAAGCCGAAGGCCCTTGAAATCCTGCGCAATGCCAAAAGCGAATTTCAGACCTTGATAAAATTGGCCAAGAAGTATCCTGATTTGGAGCTGGACGTACAATCGCTGGAGAACGAATTAAATTCCATTGAGGCGGCTTATCAGGATGCAAAAAGGAAATAGCCGAGGCCCTGTGCGTGGTATTTTATTATAAAAAAATCAAAGATTTTACTTGCAAAGATTTTTCAGGGTGTCAAAATGATTTGGAAGGCGTTTCAAAATATATAAGGATATATATTAAGATAGAACGGAGCGCAAGTTATGAAAGGGAAGCGAGAGCAGATAGGTAAACAAATATCTATTGGCTTGGCTTTGTTGGCTTGCATATTGCTGCTCGGCGGCTGCAACGGAAAAGCCAAGGAGCCCAAAGGGGTTGGGACGTCGGTGTCGGAGAAGCAAAAGGCCGAGCTGCAGCAGCAAATCAACCGCAAATTCGAAGATGCCGAGGCGCATTTCAAACTTGGCAAGCTGTATCAGGCCGATGGGCAATGGGCCCAGGCGGAGAACGAGTATGGTACCGCTTTGAATTTTGACCCTGTTCACAGACAGGCCCAGGCGACGAGGGTGAAGGTGCTGACGAGCGGCGGCGACGCGGCCAAATCAAAACTGCTGGCGGAGGAATATATAAAGCAGGCGTCCATTTCGGCGGCGGCGTCTCTTGAGCTTGCACTGGCGTTTCAGGAGCAAGGCCTGGATGAGTATGCATTGAAGAGTTATCAGCAGGCGCTTTACATGGCGCCGGATTCGGCCAAGATTAACAGGCAGATTGGCTTCTATTATTTGAGCAAGGGCGATAAGAACTCGGCGAGGGAGTATTTGAGCCGCAGCTACCAGCTTAACCCCAATCAGCCTGATGTGGCCGGGGAGCTTGGCCGGCTTGGCGTGGCCGTGAGGATACCGCCAAAGACCGGGAAGAGCACCGACGCCAAGAAGTTGGACGAAATGGTAGATAAATCCAACAAGAGCCGTTAATCGTAGAAAGATGTTGGGGGTGACAGATTTTTATAGCCCTGCGGCGAAAGGATGCGCCGTGGGGTTTTTTGTGGGGATTTGGGGGCAGGTTCGACAAGCTCACCATAAAAGGAAACGGAGTCGTCCTCCTCCGGAACGACCCCGCAATGTTCAACAGAACCGGTGAGTTTTCTGAGAGACCGATTCTGAAAAATTCGAAATCGGGCGGGTCCAGCCTCCTCCTTTGTTTTGTATTGGGTTATGAGCGTCCCGCCCAATATCATTTTCTTAAGCAGGACAATACCTGCAAAGGGTATGCCAGCAACAGGCGAAAAAAGCTAAAAGATGAGATGCTTTTTTTAACAATCTGTAAAATAGAAGGTTATACCTGAATATCGTTTTTCGCAGGAAAAAAGAAGAATGACACAATTCGACAGCGTGTTGTTTTTTTTCAACGCCGATCTTACCCAGATAGTCCATTTTTACATATACAAACTTCATAAAGCGTTATGAGACAACAGGATTTGTCCGATGTTTACAAAAAGCAACACATCATCGACCACAATGGTCGGTGAAACTGAAATAGAAAAAGGCGTGACTGAGAGGCAGGTTTTTGCTATTATTTCTTCAAATGCCAACGTAGCTCAATGGCAGAGCTCCGGTTTTGTAAACCGGGGGTTGTCGGTTCGAATCCGACCGTTGGCTTTTTTTCATTTCATCTCGGTTTTTCAGTAGAAATGGATTTTCGTCGGCAGGAGTAAAGACATCAGCCCTTGAACAGGCCGGTCAGCAGGGGAAGTCTTGAGACCAGATGGCCGCGGTAAAACCAATCTGTAGTCATATCGGCGGAACCCTTGGCAGGAGTGAGCGACTTTGAATATTCAGGGTGTACCGGTGGCTTAGCTGTCACCAAATTCAAAGGTACGGCAGAGTTTTCATTTACTACGGCCAATTCGGAATTGTCCTTATGGATATTGTTCCAGCCGTGGGCGCAGGGACTGAAATCGGTGGTTGCGACGTACAACTTTTCGCCTTGGTTCAGCATCACCGGCACCAAACCGTCGAATTCGTCGCTTATGGCATCAGGAGTGTGAAATTCGGCGGCGTGCTTTTGGCCGCGAGCTCTGGCGGCCTTGAGGTAACCGCGCGACTTGTTAACCGGATGCTCGAAGGCCTTGGCGTCGATAAAAATACACAATTTGCTTTTTGATGAATCCGTCAGCATAGTAAAGTCTTCGAACTTGGCGGGAATCATATCTATGTAGCCCTTCTTGGCCCAGAGACTTTCAAAGCTACGAGAAGGGTCCTGAATCATTACGTAAGTCCAGCGTCTGTTCCAGGTGTTATTTGGAGGCTCGAATCCTGCGAGAATATTCTTGGCATCGGTTGTTCCGGCCGGCACATTTTCGCCGCCGGGGTATATCCGCGGGTCGAAGACAAACACGTTATTGTGGCCATGCCGAGGCAGCAGCGACGATACGAGGCCTTTATTACAGACGGCATCGTTGATACCTAGGTATATTGCCAGTACCGTTTCCGGCACCGAAGGAATCAGATGGGCCAGCTCAAGACAATTTATATCTTCCGCCGGTGCCAGGTACGCGGGAATTTCCTTCATCAGATTATATGCTTTGATTAGGAAGTCTACATATTGCTGCCTGCTCATAGCAGAGCCTTGGGGAATGCGCAAATCCTGTTTGAGTTCGACCTTCATAACAAATATTAGAACACAATTGCGGCGTAGCCGACGGCGTCTGCACTTGAAGCACCCATTTTTTCGAGCATCACTTTGTTGCTGTTGGTATGAGCGAGGAGCACGCCTTTTGTTTTGCCGAGTTTCTTTGCGGCTGCGACCGCAGCGGCTGCTGCGCCGGGGCCGCAGGCATTGAGGTTCTCGGCGGCGCTTGCGAGCATCTCCTGCGGCTGGAGCTTGACGGCAAAATCAATGAATTCTTTATCATTAACCTTGCTTGCCCATTGCAGAGCATTTGCGCCTGCGCCTTTAGGGGTGAAACCATAGCGCGGGCCGTAATGGGTCAGGTCGGTTGAGCCAATGCAGACAATTTTTTTCTGCTGCTGACTGATAATATTACCTACCTCCTCGCCAAGCGAAATCGACAGTTCGTTCGGAGGAGTCAAAATCGGCAGGATTTTTGCGTCGGCGAACAAACGCTGGATGAACGGGACCTGAACTTCGATGCTATGTTCATCCTGATGTGCCGAGGCGTCAGCAACGGCGGCATCAGTTTTCAGCACTATGTCAGCCAGCTCTTCATCGACGGCCACCTCACCTAAAGGCGTTAGCCAGCATCCCTTATTGTAAACAGCCGGCGAAGCCCCGTAATAGCCGTGCGCCGCTCCAAATATAACAAAGGTATCAACCTTGTCGTGGCGCTGCTTTATTGCTGAAAAGACCATGGCCGCCAAACTGCCGCTGAAGGTCCAGCCAGCGTGCGGAACGATACCGGCGACTATCGTTTCGGGCAGCGATTTGGCAGGTTTTCCCTCCAGGAGGCATTCGTTGATCTCATCCAAGCAGGAACGGCGCTGGCCGGGATAAAACTGTCCTGCGACGATAGGTTTTCTTGTTTGCATACGGAGCACCCAGCTGTTATTATTTTAAAACGAATTCGGAAGAACATTTTAACCTTAGGGTCGAGAGAAAACAATGGCATCAGAAAAGAAAAGTGCTGTAGCGGTGGTGATGGGTTCCGACAGTGATATGGATGTAATGCGCGGTTGCATCGAGCAGTTAGGCGAATTTGGTATTAAGCCGGCGGTGCGGGTAATTTCGGCGCATCGGACGCCGGAGATGGCGGCTGAATTTGCGGAAAATGCAGCCAAAGATGGTGTAAAGGTGATAATCGCGGCGGCGGGTATGGCTGCACATTTAGCGGGAGCGTTAGCGGCGAGGACGACATTGCCGGTCATCGGCGTGCCGCTGATTTCAAGCTCGGGGCTGGAGGGAATCGACGCGTTTTTGAGCACGGTTCAGATGCCGCCGGGGGTGCCGGTGGCAACGGTGGCGATTGGAAAAGCGGGTGCGAAAAACGCAGCAGTTCTGGCAGTTCAAATCTTAGCCTTGTCTGATAAAGGTCTTGCTGAAAAACTGGCTGGTTTCAGAAAACAACAGGCGAAGAAGGCAATCGAAAAAGATTCTGCCCTTCAGGGGAATCAGTGATTTAGGTACGCAGTAGTGTATCCCTTCTAAAATTGGGTTTGGTTGGGTTTGTTTTTTCCATTTTCAAAAAACCTGATTTGTTGTCATATCCCTTTGTCATATAACAGATTAAGTTCATTTTTGTCGTTTCGGAAATTGGCGGGCGGTTAAACGATGAGAGGCGGGAAGCGAGCAGTTGTTTGTCGATCGTGACTCGAGGGTATAGAGAAATCCGGGAAATACGGCATCAAGTGTTCGAGAATTTTATTGACTTTAGGGCTTTTTTATGTAAAATGGATAGAATTAGTAAGTTATTTCCGGGCGATGCGGCGATTTTCTATCATGCAGGAGGCGAAGAAAATGAAAAAAACAACCACATTTCTATTTTCGACGGTTTTTCTTTCCGAAACACCCACATCCGGAGCATTGCATAGAGCTGTTGGAATTGTTTTGTTTTTAATTATTTTCGGCAGTTTCAACTCATACGCCGCAGCGGGTATGCAAGAGAAGCAAGACATTTCGAAAATGGTGCAGAGGGCGGACATCATCATAAGAGGCAAAGTCATTTCCACCGAATCTCAATGGAAAGAAGACGATCGGGGAAGACATATCTATACGAACGTAACCATGACGGTTCTTGACAAAATCAAAGGCAATATCAAAGAAGATGCTTTTACTTTTGAGGTGGCAGGAGGGATTGTCGGCGACATTGGAGAAATTGTAAGCTACACGCCCGCCTTTGCGGTGGATGAAGATGCGGTTGTATTTCTTGGGGGACAGCCTTTGAGGATTCGAGGGGGGATTAACGGCAAGGTTCCGATTAATGGCGGCAAAATTTACCGAGGTGATTCCGGGATTACAGCCGATAGTTTTATACAAGCCATAAGGATTCTCGAACGAAACCCGAACGCGCCGGTTCCTTTTGATGAAAAATACCAGGAGTTAACAGAATATGCTGCGCAATGTTATTTATACAGCGGGATAAAATGGTGCGGGACATCACCTTCAGTTACCTATAAGATAAATCAAAACACTTCGGACTGCACCGGTGAGGGGGCGGCGGTCCAGGCGGCGGCAGCCAGCTGGAGCAACACCGCCGCCGATTTCACGTTTGTGTATGGCGGCAGTCATACCCACACATCGGCGAGTCAGAACTATGTCAATGAAATTATGTGGGGAGTTGCGCCTGAAACCTACATCGTCGCCATGACCACAATCTGGTATAATACAAGCACAAATTGTATAGTGGAATGCGATGTTGTGTTCAATGACCCGGATTACAGCTGGAGCAGCACGACACCAACTTCGTCGCAGATGGACGTTCAAACAGTCGGCCTTCACGAGCTCGGGCACTGGCTGCTGT
>CAIYOL010000186.1 GCA_903927855.1 uncultured Planctomycetota bacterium | reverse complement strand
TTTACCGTGATGGTATCGGCCGGCAGCGGCGTGAACTGCATCGTCAAATTGAATCCATTTTTGCTGACGAGCCGGATTGTCCCATTCGCCGAATTCAGGCGTTTTGCAAATTGCTGGATGACAAAAGTGTTTATCAAACTGACTCTGAAGGTAAGGCTGGGAAACTACGGTTGCAGATTTTTACTGAGGCCGGGCGTTTCCATCCGCTTGTTGAGCAGCGTGACCAGCTTTTTGAATATGATGAAAAAAGGATAAAAACACAGCTTTCAGACAAGATAGGCTTACCATGGGACACAATCGAACAGAGTCTCTACAGTGATGTGATAGACTTTCAGCGACTGGAACGATTTGATGGATACCCGAATGCCCAGGCTTTGCTATCACGCTATAATGTCGCTCAGCTTCAGGCCTGTCTCTATAGGGCTGAAGGTATGGTAGTCTCAGCAACAGATGATTTCAAAACCATCCTTCGTTACGCCAAGTTAGCCCACCTCTTGCACGATATAGTGCGTTTAGATTCCTCAAAATACTGTATTACTTTTTCAGGACCAGCTTCAGTATTACATGAAACCAGGCGATACGGTGTAAATTTTGCCAGATTCCTTCCAGCTTTACTGGCCTGCAAAGGCTGGGAAATGACAGCATCCGTTAAAACTCCCTGGAACAAACCTGCAAAGCTTATTTTATCTGACAAAGATGGTTTCAGCAGCCATTTGCCTTCACCAGATGAGTTTGATTCGACGATCGAGGAGTCTTTTGCAGAAAAATTCGGCACAAAGCGCAACGGCTGGCAGTTGATTCGCGAAGGTGAAATTCTCCATCATCAACAGAAAACCTTTGTTCCTGACTTTACTTTTCGCCATGTTGACGGCATCGAGGTACTTCTCGAAATCGTTGGTTTCTGGACGCCGGAATATCTGGCACACCGTAGAGAAACATTACAGCAATTTCGTAAGCACAGGATTCTGATTGCAGTACCGGAAAAATCTCTGCGAGAAGGGGCAACCATTGGAGAAAATATATTGGTCTACAAAACGGCCTTAAAAATTGAGCCACTAATGGAAGTCCTTGATAGAATCCGAACCGAAAACAAAAACTATTAAAACCGTAAGAACATACTTTAATCATGGAAAATATTAAAAGTGCGCTGACTAAATACTGGGGCTATGACAGTTTTCTGCCACTGCAGAAACAGGCTATGGAGTGTATCAGTCGCGGGCAGGATTCGATTGTAGTTCTCCCGACCGGTGGCGGCAAATCGCTTTGTTTTCAGGCGCCGGCTGTAACTATGCCGGGACTTGCCATTGTGGTCTCGCCGTTGATATCTCTGATGAAGGACCAGGTTGATGCACTGGCCGAATGCGGTATTTCTGCTGAGCGTATTGATAGTTCACTTTCATCCAACGAGCAGAAAGCTGTCCTCGCGAAGATACACAATAAAACGCTTAAACTGCTTTACTTATCTCCTGAACGGCTGGTTTCAGATGGTTTTCTTGAAGTTCTGCGAAAGGTCGAACTATCTTTTATCGCTGTTG
>CAIYOL010000185.1 GCA_903927855.1 uncultured Planctomycetota bacterium | reverse complement strand
GTCCCGGACACCAAGTGAGGTTAAGGTTAGGGTCACCAGTGCACAAAAAATCAGATAATTCCCCGCAAATTGGCGTGGGACTACTTGCGCAGAGTACAGGTGTTTCTTCACGAGCCCAACGTGTCCAGTTGCCGCCGTTGATTTTGCATAAATTTGTGATTATGCCACGCTCCGTAATACATTCATTTACTTTTACCGCCAGCGTGACAAAACCCGAAACATTCGGGTTTAATGTACCGATGTTCCAAGTAACGGTGTTAGAACGGGGGTGATAAACACTATTTGGGCCGGAGGCGGAGCTAAACGCAAGGTCATCCGGCAGGTAATCAGTAATTACCGCACTGTTGACATCCCCTATAAAGTTGGGGTCGCCGACAGGCGGATTGCGGTAACTGATGGTATAGTGTATATATCCGCCGGGCATGACACCATTGCCGTCATTTATATCATCAACCTTATTCAGAAATAGACTTGACGTGTTAGCTATGGCGAGTGCGTTGAAGACATTTATCCTTCCCCAGCCATAATACTGGTCCCAACCGGAGCTACCTTTGTCATCAGCCGTAGACTGGATAATAGATTGGACTTTAGCAGATGTAAGGTTAGGATTCACGGAAAGAATCAAAGCTGCAAGTGCTGCCACCTGTGGCGCAGCAGCAGAAGTGCCGGCCATCCATTTTGTATAATTACCAACGGCATCTCCCTCTGAGGTATCTCCGGAATTCCATCCGGCACTGCCGGTAATATCTGTGGTCCAAAAGATTGCCGAGGATCCATCAGAACTTGGCGCTACAACGTCTAATTCAGGTCCGAAATTACTATAATTCCATTTCACATCATTGTGGTCTGTTGCCCCAACTGCGATTACCTCCGAATATTTCGCAGGGTAGGAAACGGCTCCATAAGAATTCCCAGATGCAAATACTATGGCACAGCCTTTTCCATTCCTACCATTATTTTTTGCATTGATAATTGCACTGTGGATGGCATTACTATCAGATACGTACCCCCAGCTATTGCTTAAAACATCTGCTCCGTGGTTAGCAGCCCACTGAATACCACCTGCAAGCCAACTGTCGTAGGTAATCCATCCCAGCTCGGCGGTATATGCAACTCTGATTGGCATTATCTTACAACCCCCGGCAACACCCGAAACACCGATTGTGTTATTTGTTTGTGCGGCGGCCAAGCCGGCACAGGCGGTTCCATGAGCATCGTTATTCCAAGGGCTTGGGTCATTATCATTTTCAACAAAATCCCAGCCACCCACCAAATTATTGGCCAAGTCCGGATGTGTTAAATCAACACCTTCATCTATAATAGCGATTACTATATTACTGCTGCCTGTGCTTATCATCCATCCCCGTGGTGCATCTATGTCACTATGCGGCGTGCCGCCTGATTGTCCAGTATTATTGAGATGCCACTGGTTTGGAAAATATGCATCATTAGGCGTTACAGACATTGGTTGCAGTATTCTTACGAAGTTTGGTACGCTGAATTCTGTAAGCGAACTTTCATAATAGAGGTTTGCCATTTTCAGGGCATTTGTGTTTTTGGGGTCTTTTACCCTTAAAACGTACCAATCCGCCCAATCCTCTTTTACGGCAATCTCAACCCAATTTGAGTTATTAAAGGCTGCGATTTCTTCTTCTGATACAGATGGAGCGAATTTAACAATAAATTCATCGGTCAGGGTTAATTTGGCATCAGGAAAATCAAATACCGGATTAGCAAATTCTATGTTTTCATCAGTGTTCAAACTATTTATTGTTTGGACGGCTGTTTCTTCTGTTATGCCTTGCTGTAAGGGTAAAAGAGTGATTTTAGGAACAGGAATCTCTTTTCGCTCCGAGAATGACGAGAGGTTTCCCTGGAATTCTACTATTGCCTGCTGCTTATCTGATGTCACTTGCGGCTTAAATCGCACTGCGAGCGTTTCTTTAGATAATGGCAATGTAATCTTCTGTCCGCCGGAGTAGTAGTAGAAGTCAGGTTCTTAGGAGAAAGCGATTGCTGGCTCAAAAATTGCAAGGAAAACGATGTAACAAAAAACACTTAAAAGAACAAACAGTACGAACAGATTGTTTTTCTTCCCTCGTGTTTCCACTGTGCAGACTCCCTTCGTTGATTGGTTAGGTGTGCTTAGCTCTTTTATTCCTTATTAGTACCGACAGGCAGGCCATAAATAAAACTAATGAAGCGGGTTCAGGGACAATGGTAATTGGAACTGAAACTTCAGTTGGACCGGTGCCGGTCCATGGTTCATTATACATTACTCCGACAACATCATAGATTCCCGGGGCAACCAGATTGTCATTATCATCAATCATATCCCAGATATAAGGTATATTTTTAGACTCTCCAGCGGATAGTTCTACTCCTGGCGAGAACCATGCAAACGCATGCGCAAGGTACCAAACAGCTTCGCCATTTTTTTCCACCAAAAGATTAAACCCGCCATGTCGTGAACAGCCTATCAGCACATCCGTGTCTGTCAAATTAGTTACCCTGAACAGCATCTCAACGTTTTCGCCCAAATCGTAAATGGCTTTATCCGTCTGGGTATAGTATTCAATGCCGTCTTCAATTATGGAATTAGAATTAAGTGTTGCCATTGCCTGTGGTGCTGCCCCAAGTACCAACACTGCAAGGGCGATTGCTGAGATTATCGTTTTCATATATCCGTCTCCTTCTTTGAATTATGATGGTTCTCCCAAAAAGTGTTATATTATTATACTACAATAAAGTCATAAATGCAAGCTCTTTCTGCCGCCCCAGGCCTCAAATTGTAAGGTGGTGCTTGGACGGCATCTACATTTATAGCTGCCCTTGAGCCATCGTTTAGCGGCCCTAAAGGCAGCTCCTGCTCAATCCATTTGACGGATTCCTCAAAGCCCAGATAGATGACTTCTTCTATTTGAACGACGGCCACAACCGCATTCAAACTGGGAACTCGGCCTACTATATGACCATTGTGTCTCTGGATAACCTCATCAATTTCAGCAGACGAGACATCTTCAAAGAATTCCACTACGAAGTCGGCCTTTCCATCTTTTACCCACTGCTCAATTAATTCTCCTGCTGTTATATGAGGAGAAATCTTATCCTCTGGCAAAATCTCACTGACGGCCCTGACATGGGAAAGCGCTGCAATTTCGTCCGTCTTATCAGAAGGGATAGAGGCAAGCCATGCCTTATTTGGAATATATGATAATAATTTGATTCCTTCGTCTTCAAGCCCTTCTCTTTCCTCGATTGTTGGAATCCGCTCAAATTGTATGAGGACGTGCGCTCTTTCAGGAACGGCCTCTATTGTTGCTTTTGCAGCGGCAGTTATCCCCCGCTCAGGAATGAACTGTCTGGACTTGAGAAGGATTTCGTTGCTGTCGCCTGCTGAAACTGAATATATTGGGATTGCTAAAAAAAGCGCCACGAGGAATCTGCCGAGGCGGGTAAATTCCTTTTTCATCGTTTCGCTCCCTCTGTGACTGGATTATTTTTTTGCCTTCGTTCTGTTTCGAACTAGTAAACCAAATAGACCTGTTCCGAACAATAGTAATGAAGATGGTTCGGGGATTACCTCGATAGATACTGAAACAGGAACTCTTTCACCACCAGGCAAAAGGCTTAATTCTCCAATCACGTCATACATTCCCGTGCTTATAAGAAAATCGTCATCTAACGGCCATACTGTTCCATTATCATTCATCATATTCCACGTGGTTTGGAATTCCTTCGACTCATAAGCACCTAAATCATAAGGTCTATTACCAAGCACATAAACCTGATGAAAATACCTCCATATCTGATTATTGCCTTGGGTAACTCTAAAATCGTAATAAGCAAGGGGATCATCTACCACCCATCCTAGAGTTACATTCACGCCAGTCAAATTACTCACCCTGTAGAGTATCTGCACGTTTTCGCCCAAGTCATAAATAGATTTATCTGTCTGGATGTAATATTCGATGCCGTTATTATTTATCGAATTTGAATTAACCGGCGTTGCCGTCGCAAAGGGGGCTATCCTGAGTAGAAGTGTTATAAATCCGATTGGTGAGATTACCCTTTTCATATCTCCGTCTCTTCCTTTGAATTATGATGGTTCTCCCGGTACGTGTTATATTATTATACTACAATAAAGTCATAAACGAAAGCCTTTTCTGCTCAAACCTAGGGGGTTTGTCATAAAGAATTTAGAATTGAGAATTAAGAATGTAGAATTAGTCGGACAATTCGGACGTGTTGGACAGGTCGTAGAGAATTTAAGATTTAAAATTTGAAATTTCAGAGAACCCACCAGCCCCCGCCTTCGCGGGGGTAAACTCCAAGCTGGGGGCTTTCGGATATGGCGGAATTTACCGCTTACTTACGTGCGCGGCTCTGTAACCCTCGCAATAAATTGCGGGGCTAAATATAAAGCGGATTAACCGAACCCTGCCATCGAGATGGCAGGGCTAAACATTTTTGAGATTGCTCCGCTGCGCCACGAAAAGCAATCCTCACGCCAAATCCTTTGTCGAAAAATCACCAAAAAAGGATATTATTGTAATAAATCTGTAACAGATGTAATCTAAATTGCGACGTACGAGGTAAACAGTTTTTGTCTATATTTGGAAAAAGGAGTAAATTATGAATAAAGCGGCAATTATCTCCGGATGTTTCCTGCTCGCTATGGCCGCGACGGCATCTGCGGCAGGGAAGATAACATACGTCGATGCAACATACGGAGAGGCAGGCAATACCAAATTAGCCGCAGGCGGGGTGTTTACGCCTACGACTGAGAACAGCGGGACGGACAATCTCTGGCGTCTGCGGACAGGATTAGCAAATCCGGCCGGTGCAGGCACGATATACGAGGCGGGCGGTTTATTCGGCGACGCAAATAACCCGGAAGATTGTCCGCGATTAGTGACAACAGTCAGCGGTTTGCCGGAGGGGACTTACAAGGTATATGTTTATTTCTGGAGCGACGACGCCAGCTGGCGCATCCGGGCGGATTTGAATGGGAAAGACGCACAACTGCCGCTTTTCTATTCGCGACAGCTTCCGATAGACGCGGCACCGATAGGCAAGCCAGCAGCTGCTATGGCCAAGGCAGAAGACTTCGAGACGGCGCCATTATTAGTCGAGGCCAACAGAAAGCTGTGGCAGGCGTATCTGGGCGAAGTGAAGGGGACGACAATAACAGTATTCGCCGATGACGACCCGGGACACAGGTCGCATAATTTACGCACGTGGTATGACGGCATAGGTTATCAATTGGTGACACAATCGGCAAAGGCCGGTCCTTCGGCGGACGCAAACACAGCGGCCGATACTGCGCCGCAAGCGCAACCAGTTGCCGGCGCCGCACCGCAAGAGCAACCGGCAACCGAGGCGGCAGAGGTAATCAAACTTCTTCCGCCTGACTTGAAGAAGGGCATCCCGGTAATGGAGGCGCTGAGCAAAAGAAAGACGGAAAAGGACCTTTCGGACAAGAAGCTGACGCTGCAACAATTGTCGGAGGTGCTTTGGGCGGCGGACGGCATAAACAGACCAGAACGTAATGACCGTAATCGCACGGCACCAGCGGCAATGAGTAAGTATGCCGTAGATATTTACGCGGTGCTGCCGGAGGGCGTTTATTTCTACGACGTGGCAAAGCATGAGCTTAAGCTGGTCGCGAAAGGCGATCACCGAAAAGAGTGCGGTATGCAGGATTTTGTTTATATCGCATATCTGAATCTGGTTTATGTTCTTAACCTGAAGGAATGGCAGGCTACGCCCTGGCCGGTACCTGAGAACAAACGAGACCGCTGGATAATTTGTGAGCTGGGGTGCATCGCGGAGAATGTTCACATATATTGCGCATCAGAAGGATTAGGGACAGTAATCAGGGGAGCGATAGCGCTAGACGAAAGCAAATTCGCCGAAGTGATAAAGGTCAAGACGGAACAGATACTAATGGCCCAGACGGTTGGGTGCGTGAAGTAAGGGCGGACTGCTCTTTAACGCGATTTTAGATACCGTTCAATAAATCATTTGCGGCGTTGACGAGAAAGATGCAGGCGGCGACGTTGGGGGGAGAACCCGCGCAATAAATTGCGGGGCTAAATAACCCCTGCCATCAAGATGGCAGGGCTAAACTATGGCGGATAAAGTTGCCAGAACAAAGTCTTTTGCGGTAGAATATATAGAGAAGTGGAACTTGGTCGAGAAAAGACGGTTGGTGAGATAATCTCCCGGCTAAAGACCGCAAAAGGCAATGAGGAGGCGGTAAAAGTCGAGGGGACGTGGGGGTCGTTTGCGCCGCTATTGGCGGCCCATATATCAAAAGAGCTCGGCAGGCCTATTTTGTATATCCGTCCGCACATCGATGACGCCGATAAGGCGGCTGATGATTTACATACCTTCGGGGCTGAACAGATCGAGGCGCTGCCTGCGTGGGAAGGTGAAGAAGAACTGGCGGACGCCACCGATGAAATCAGGGCTGAGAGGTTAAAGCTCGTGTCTCGTCTCTCGTCGCCCGTCGCTCGGAACAACAAGGGGCGACTTATTATTCCGACATCTATTCAGGCGATTTGCCAGCCGATACCGAAGCCGAGTGCGCTGGAGAAAAGCTGCCTTAAACTGCAAACAGGTGAGACGGCCCCGCTCGAACAAGCGGTTGAGTGGCTGGTTGAGAATGGATTCGAACGTGTGGAAAGTATTGATTTGCCGGGGCAGTTCGCACATCGAGGCGGAATCGTAGATATCTATGCACCACTGGTAAGAATTGATGAGATATTGCCACGCAATAATGAAAGTGACGCACAAGCGATAAGGGTTGAATTCTTCGGCGATACAATAGAGAGCATTCGCGAAATAAATCTGGATACGCAGCGGTCAAGCAGACAGATAAAAAACGTCAACATCCTTTCGGCGGTATGCGGAACTGCCATACAAGACAGAGAACTTTTCATCAATATCCTGCCGGAAGAAACAATAATAATTCTTGAAGAGCCGAACGACATCGAAGAGGTCGCGAAGGTATTCCGGGAACGGCTCGAAGGTTCATCACGGCTTTACAGCTGGAAAGACATTTATGGCGCGATGGCGAAATTCGCGCAACTGCATATCTGCAGGTTTGCCACGACGCCGGGCGAGTTTCTCAAGGCCGATATTAAAAGCGTGCAGCCATTTCAGCACAAGGCGGCCTCGTTATGGGCGGGACACAAAGAGGCCTTACAGGAATTAGTCCAGGAGGCGAAGGAAGGAAAGAAAGTCTTACTCTACTGCGAAAGTTCGGCTGAGAACAAACGGGTAACTGAAATTATAACAGAGGGCGGCGAGGAAGTGCCGGCGAACTTTAAACTGCTGCAAGGCTTTGTCCATCAAGGGTTTGTCGTAAATTCGCTCAATACAATTATAATAAGCCACCACGAACTGTTCGGCCAGTATGCGCTGCGGAGGCGGCCGCGGCTGGCGCAGGCAGGGGCACCGGTGGACAGCCTCGCGGATTTACAGGAGGGCGACTACGTAGTTCACGCCTCTTACGGCATCGGCAAGTTTTTAGGAACAAAAACTATACAGGAAAAAGGGGGCGCATCGGAATATCTCACAATTGAATACGCCGACGGCGCAAAAGTCCAGGTCTCGGTCCGGAATATCTCCCTGGTGCAAAAGTTCATAGGGACGACTCCGAAACGGCCAAAACTTAGTAAACTCGGCTCGAAGAGATGGCAGAAGCAAAAGGAAAAAGTCGCACGTTCCGTTCAGGACCTTGCCGGCGAACTGCTTGAGGTTCAGGCGCAGCGTCAGACAAAAGGCGGGATTGCATTAGGGCCTGATTCCGCCTGGCAGGCCGAATTTGAACAGTCTTTCCCTTATCAGGAGACACCGGACCAGACCACCGCCTCCGAACAAATCAAGGCGGATATGCAGGAGCCAGCGGCGATGGACAGACTCCTTTGCGGCGACGTGGGCTACGGCAAGACGGAGCTTGCAATGCGCGCGGCTTTTAAGGCGGTGGAGAACGGAAAACAAGCGGCGGTGCTTGTGCCGACCACCGTATTGTGTGTGCAGCACGGCAGGACTTTCACCGAACGCTTCGCTGATTTCCCGATTAGCGTCGAGGTTTTGAACCGCTTCAAGACAGCAAAGCAGATAAGGGACATTGTCTCACGAACAAAACGGGGCAGGGTCGACGTGCTGATAGGGACACATCGGCTCCTGAGCGGCGACGTAGGTTTTAAAGATTTAGGGCTTTTAATCATCGACGAGGAACAGCGGTTCGGGGTTGCACACAAAGAGAAACTCAAAAGATTGCGCATCAATGTCGACGTTCTTACAATGACAGCCACGCCGATTCCGAGGACGCTGCACCTGTCGCTATTAGGTCTGCGCGACATAAGCTCGCTGACAACTCCGCCGCTGGACAGGCGAAGCATAGTAACAACCGTAACCGCCTACAACGAGGAGCTTATAAAAAAAGCAATCATCCGGGAATTAAACCGGCAGGGACAAGTGTTCTTCCTGCATAACAGGGTCAGGACGATAGAGAAAAAGGCCTGGGAAATTCAAAAGCTGGTCGGCGACGCAAAAGTCGCCATCGCACACGGACAGATGGCCAAGAGCGAACTCGAGAAGGCGATGATAGATTTTGTAATGGGCGAAACCGACGTGCTCGTGTGCACGACGATTATCGAATCCGGCCTGGACATTCCAAATGCAAACACGATTTTTATAAACGATGCGGACCGGTTCGGTTTAGCTGAGCTGCATCAGCTTCGCGGCAGAGTGGGCAGGTATAAACACCGCGCGTATGCGTATATGCTGCTGCCGGCCTCAAGACCGATTACTCCGACTGCCGCGAAACGACTCAAGGCCATTGAAGATTACTCGCACTTAGGCGCAGGTTTTAGAATTGCGCTGCGAGACCTGGAGATTCGCGGTGCGGGCAATATATTAGGGGCCGAGCAATCCGGGCATATTCAACTGGTAGGATACCAGATGTACTGCGATTTGCTGGCGGATGCCGTCAGGAAATTAAAGAACGAGCCTGCGGAAGCTGCGCCATCGGCCGTTATTGATTTGGGACTTGCCGCATATATACCGAAAAACTACATACCCTCCGACAGGTACCGGATGGATATTTACCGCAAAATTGCGGTCACAAAAACTGCTGAAGACTTGAAACAAATGGAGGGCGAATTAGCTGATGTATACGGCCCGCCGCCGGATGAAGTCAAACTGATGCTGGAGCTGGCCAGCCTTCGCATCAAGGCAAGCAGGCTGGGCCTAAAAAGTATTGTCACTTCCGGTAAAGATTTGGTCTTTTCATTCAACAAAGAATCGAAAATGGAAGCTGATTCTTTGTTTGCTAAGGTGAAAGGAACAGTAAGGATTGCTGACCCAAAAATGGTATATTTACGTCTGCCGCCCCCGATTTTGTCTTCGACAGAAGACTCGGGGGAGTCGAAGACCTTAATGAACGTTTTGCGAAAGATTCTTAACACTAACTCACAGAATGACATATAATAAGCAGACGGCTCTGCACCTTCATAGAAATTTCGGGCACTCAGCTTTGAGCTGGTTAGTAGGAGATTAGGTTATGCGTAAGTGTGCTTTTCTAACAGTGTCAGTGCTTTTGCTGATATACGGCTGCGGAGACGACGATAAGCCGAAATTCACCGACGAAGAAATGGCACGTATCCCTCTGGCGAAAAGAGACGGCCTGCCGGAAGCCTCAGGCGGATTTGCCATGGTGGTGGGCGGCGAGACTATAGCTTCTGATGAAATAATGACTGAGCCGCTATTAGACCATTTCAGGCCGATTGCGCAGAAAAGCAGTTTCGAGCAGTTTAAAAAACAGGCCAGACCCGACATTGAGCGGCTTCTTGAAACAAGAATATCGAATATCTTACTTTACCAGCAGGCCAAAAGAGAGGCGGGAGCGGGAGTAGACCTTGAGGATGCCCTGGAAAAGGCAACAGAAGCTGAAGTGAGAAGATTCATCGTCAGCTTTAAGGGCGACTACGCCAAAGCTGAACAGGCCCTGAAACAAATGGGAATGGATTGGCGCAGCTTCAGAGAATATCAGAAAAAGATAATTCTAAGCCAGGATTACGTTCGACAGCTGTTGCCGGAGCGTGGTCCTATTACCTACAGCGAGTTAGTAAATTGCTACGATGAAATGAAGGGGGAATTTTTCTCCATACCTGCAACTGTAACGTTTCGGCTGATTGATATCCAAATTTCGAATCTGGAAGTAACAGACCCGAATCGAAGCCAGCTCGAACAAGCCAGAGAATTGGCCGGCGAATTGGTAAAACAACTACAGAAAGGTGAAGATTTCGGCGAACTGGCCAAGCAATATTCGCACGGGCACACAGCATCATCCGGCGGGCTGTGGCAGCCAGTGCAGCCGCAGTCCCTCGCAAAGCCCTACGACGTTCTCGCAGCCGAGGCGGAAAAGATTCAGCCCGGCCAAATTACAGGGCCGATTGAGACAGGCGAGCATATTTTCGTAATGAAGCTGGAAGAGAAAACGCCGAAAAGTTTTAAGCCTCTCGAAGACGTACAGGAAGAAGTGGAAGCAAAAATCGCTTTTGACCGCCGGAAAAAAGCCTTCGACGAGTTCAGCTCCAAACTTGTGCAGCAAACGGAGCTAAGCGAAAGGAACAGGTTTATAGATTTCTGTCTGGAAAAAATCTTCCAAAGATGCAACCAGTAGTTGCACCTCGGTAAAACTGGAGCAGAACATTTATTGAGACTGACGAATGGAAATTGTAGCGCACGGTATAGACCTTGTAGATTTTCCGCGAATAGAAGAGATGGTAAAGCGGCACGATGAACGTTTTCTGAATAAGGTTTTTACTGCCGCTGAACAATCCTATGCCGAGGCAAACAAAAACGGGACAGAGAAATTAGCCGGCCGGTTCGCAGCAAAAGAAGCTATCCTTAAACTAATGGGAACAGGCTGGCGGGGCAAAATTGCCTGGACAGACATCGAGATATTAAACAGCCCCACAGGTCAGCCGGAGGTTGTTCTCTGCGGCGAAGTCAAAAAATCGCCGATAAGCTCAAAATAAAACACATAAGTATTAGTATCACACACACAGCTAATTTCGCAATTGCATCGGCGGTAGCACTGGTGAATTCCCATGAGAGCAAATGAGTTTGACTGCATCGTAATAGGTGCTGGTCACGCCGGTATCGAGGCTGCTCACGCCGCGGCGAAAATCGGCGCCAAAACCGCCCTTCTAACTATCAGCAAAGACACCATTGCCAGGATGAGCTGCAACCCGGCTATCGGCGGAATTGCAAAGGGACAGATTGCACGCGAAGTCGACGCTTTGGGAGGATTGATGGGGCTGGCGACAGACGCAACAGGAATTCAGTTCCGTATTCTAAACCGCTCAAAAGGGCCTGCGGTCCAATCGCCGCGGGCACAGGCCGACAAATACAAATACGCAAAGTGGATGCGGCAAACGCTCGAACAAACGGAAAACCTGACAATCATCGAGGCAATGGCAACAGAGATACTCATCAACAACGAAAAAGTTTACGGCGTCAAATGTAAGGATGAAAGAGTCTACAGCGCACAAACAGTCATTGTAACCACAGGGACTTTTCTTCGAGGATTGATGCACATCGGAACAAAGCAGTTCAGCGGGGGACGTCTGGGAGAGCCGGCCAGCGAAAAGCTTTCAGGCTCATTGGAACGGGCAGGGCTTGTCCTTAAACGGCTCAAGACCGGCACACCGCCAAGACTGGACGCGTCAACGGTTGATTTCGATAAGCTCGAAACTCAGCTCGGGGACAAGGAGCCGAAACCATTTTCATTCTTAAATGATTCGATAGACAGGCAGCAAATCCCGTGCTGGATTACATATACCAACGAAAACATACATAAATTGCTCAGAGACAACCTGGACAAGGCGCCGCTTTATACCGGACAAATAAAATCCACAGGACCGCGGTATTGTCCGAGCATCGAGAGCAAGATTATTCGTTTCGCAGACAAGAGCCGTCATCAGGTCTTCCTGGAGCCCGAACAGGAAGAGGTTTCCACTATTTACTGCAACGGCATCAGCACATCTTTTCCGGAAGACATACAGGAGCAAATGCTCAAGCTGATGCCCGGAACAGAAAACGCGAGGATTGTGCATTACGCATACGCTATTGAGTACGATTACTGTCCGCCGACCCAGCTAAAAAGCAGTCTCGAAACCAGGAAAATATCGGGGCTTTTCCTGGCCGGCCAGATAAACGGAACCAGCGGATATGAAGAGGCAGCAGGGCAGGGCATTATCGCCGGCATAAACGCCGCCAGAAAAATCCAG
>CAIYOL010000184.1 GCA_903927855.1 uncultured Planctomycetota bacterium | reverse complement strand
CAGCGCATCTGTCGTAAGCAGCAGCGATGCAATCGACGCACCGTTTTGCAGTGCGGCCCTTTCGACCTTTGTCGGCACAATCACGCCGAACTCTATCATATCCCCGTATTCCTTCCGCAGCGCATCATAGCCGAAATTCTTCTCTTTGCTTTCCATAACCTTCTGCGCCACAATGGAACCGTCAAGACCTGCATTTTCTGCAATCTGTTTTATCGGCGCCACAAGGGCCCTGCGAACAATATCCACGCCGATTTTCTCATCGCCTGTCATCTTAATTTTCTCAAGTGCCGGCAAAGCTCTCAGCATCGCCACGCCGCCGCCCGCAAGGATACCTTCCTCAACCGCTGCCCTGCACGCATGCAGCGCATCTTCAACGCGTGCCTTCTTTTCCTTCATTTCCGCTTCCGTTGCCGCACCGACATTTATCTGCGCCACGCCGCCGGCCAGTTTGCCCAGCCGCTCCTGAAGTTTTTCAATGTCGTAATCGCTGGTCGATTTTTCTATCTCGGCCTTAATCTGCTCGATTTTCGCCTTGATTTTCTTTGTGTCGCCAGCCCCTTCGATAATCGTTGTGTTATCCTTATCGATTGTAATGCGTTTTGCCTTGCCTAATTGCTCAAGTTCGACATTCTCAAGCTGCAGGCCCAGGTCTTCAAATATTGGCTGCCCGCCCGTCAGTATGCCGATGTCGTCCAGCATTGCCTTGCGTCTGTCGCCGAAGCCTGGCGCCTTCACAGCCGCTACCTGCAGAACGCCGCGAAGTTTGTTGACAACTAATGTCGCCAATGCCTCGCCCTCGACGTCCTCAGCTATAATCAATAACGGCCTACCCTGTTTGGCAACCTTTTCGAGCAGCGGCACAAGAGATTTTACCGAGCTGATTTTCTTTTCGTTTATCAGAATATACGGCTTCTCAAGCACGACCGTCATATTCTCAAGGTTAGTGATAAAGTGCGGACTCAGATACCCCTTATCGAACTGCATACCCTCAACCAGCTCGACCGTCGTCTCAAGCGACTGACCTTCTTCAACCGTGATAACACCGTCTTTGCCCACCTTGTCCATCGCCTCAGCCATTTTTTTGCCGACTTCAACGTCATGGTTTGCTGAACACGTCGCCACCTGTTCCACCTGCTTGCTCGAACTGATGGTCGTACTCATTTTCTGAAGTTCTTTTACGATTTGCTCGACCGCCGCATCGATTCCGCGCTTGACCTGCATCGGGTTTGCGCCTGCTGTGATGTTCTTTAGCCCTTCGACAAAAATGCTCTCAGCAAGAATTGTCGCCGTCGTAGTCCCGTCGCCTGCTACCGTCGAAGTCTTCGAGGCCACTTCCTTGACCATTTGTGCGCCCATATTCTCATAAGCATCTTCCAGCTCGATTTCCTTGGCTACCGACACCCCGTCTTTTGTCACGGTAGGGGAGCCGTATGATTTTTCAATCACCACATTTCTGCCGCATGGTCCAAGTGTAATCTTCACGGCCTTTGCCAGTTTCTGTACGCCTTCGCGTATAGCCGCCCGTGCATCTGTTCCATAAGCTATCTTTTTCGCTGCCATTTCTTCTTATCTCCTTTTTTATTTTATGTTTCAATAACCGCCATAATATCCGACTCACTCATTATCAGATACTCTTTGCCGTCTATTTTCACTTCCGTCCCGGCATAACTTGTGAAAAGCACCACGTCGCCTTTCTTTACCTGCATCTTCTGCAGCTTCCCGTCGTCCAGTACCCTGCCTTCGCCGGCGCTTATCACTTTTCCTTTTTGCGGTTTTTCTTTTGCGGCATCAGGCAGCATTATTCCGCCCGCTGTTTTGTTTTCCGCCTCGAGGCGCTGAACGAGCACCTTATCTGCCAATGGTCGAATCTTCATTTGTTATTGCTCCTTAAAAAAAATCGTTAATATTCCACAATTTTGCACTTTTAACTTTAACTTTTGAGTTATTTAAAGATATCGCAATTATATTTCTTTATGAACAGTCGATTAAGCTGTTCCCGAAGAACATTCAAATCGACCGGCTTGTCTATCACGCTGAACACATCCAGTTGCAGCGCCTTAT
>CAIYOL010000183.1 GCA_903927855.1 uncultured Planctomycetota bacterium | reverse complement strand
GGTGACAACGGAATTATAGGAACAATATGCAGGGTTGACCGCCGCACGTCCCAAGTGAAGCTTATTACCGACCCTGAATCAAAAATAGCAGTAAAGATAGAGCAATCAGATGCTGGGATGGTAATGCAGGGCAAGGGCAACAATTCAGCGAAAATCCGCCTGGTTTCGACAAAACACAAGGTCAAAATCGGCGATATCGTCAGGGCAGTACAAAAACCTGGGTTTCTGGACTGTGCAATGATCGTGGGAAAGGTGAGTCTCTGCCAAAAGGATGATGAAAATCCGCTGCTGTGGGACATAACGGTGGAACCGGTTTTCGATTTAGAAAGTCTAAACATTGCAGCAGTGATTATAATGAATCCGCAAAAGTAACCTATGGTTTTCATTCTGCAATATGCTGCACAATAGGGATTAGTGAGGATATAAAATGCGATGGCTTCGGTTTGCAGTTTTTATTCTTATCGTTACCGTGCTGCAAGCCGGCCTGGTCGACATAATCGCTGTCAGCCGTTTGAATATCAAACCCGATTTGCTGTTAATCCTTATGGTTTTCTTTTCCATCTATTGTAATCAGCCGGAGGCAATCATAACATCCTTCACAATAGGTTTTGCAGCTGATATCATTGGTTCTGCAATGGGGTCGCGAATAATCAGCTTTGGTCTTTTCGGGACGCTGCTGTCATACCTGCACGGTGTTATCACTATTAAAAAAATGCCTTATCAGTCGCTTGTGATATTTATCAGTAGTCTCCTGACTGGGGTTATGGTTAATTTTTTAACGCTTCTTAAAGAGGGCCAGCCAACAACGGCTAATGCATATACATCTCTTTTTTGGACATCCGTGTATTCAGGCATTGTAGGACCATTTTTGTTCTTGCCAACAGCGTGGTGTATGCGTATAAAGACATATCGCTCTGGGCGACATTAAATTCGTACCCGTTTAACCCCTTCGACTCAGCTCGGGGCAAACTGTGAGACGTATCTCGACAGCGTAAGATACGAGATACGAAGGACAAGATACAAAATACGATGTACCATAAGCAAATTAAAATCTTTGTAATCATACTCACTTTTTTCTTGTTTGCCTTCCTGTTGCGACTGGCACAAATGCAGTTGCTATCCAATTCGTTTTATCGGGACAAAATCACAAAACTAAAGCTTCAAAAAAGTCAGAGCCGGCAATTTAAGACCGTCAGAGGCAAAATACTCGACAGGAATGGCAAAGTATTAGCTGTCGATGAGCCGCAATTTCAACTGTACATAAGTTATGGTCTTACTTGTCTTATGGATGACCGTGTCAGGGAAGGCAACCTGTTAAAGGCCGGAGACAAAGATGATACCGGCGTCTCCACAGCCAAAGCCATGGAAAAGATGGACGACGGCATAGCAGAGGTGAACCAGATAATCGACAAATGTGCCAGACTTGGAGCAGTCAGCCCTTCAGAGATAAAAACCGAAATACAAAAAATAAATGATGTTGTCTGGAAACGGCGTGTATTTCAGGCATGGCGAGACAATTTTCCAAACTCGGAAGCTCTCACGAACTATAAGGACATAACCAGCATTCCAGATTATGTTGCGATAGCCGATTTCGAACAGAAGGAACCGAGTCCGGTCAAACGACTTCGACTTGTCAACAAAGTTGATATTGCCGAGATGCATCAGAAATGGCTATTGACAGAGTTAAAAACCGATGACGATATCTTTACCGCACAACTGGAGTTTTCAGATATTGACGACATTCAAATTCTGACAAAAGGGCAGCGGTTCTACCCGTTCGGCTCGGTTGCCTCCCAAACAATCGGGTGGGTCGGTCCAGCAACACAACAAGCAGACAGGGAACTCTTTGCAGACGACAAACTATCAAAATATCTGGACGATGAAGTTTGCGGGCGCGAGGACGGCATTGAGTATGCCTGCGAAACTATACTTCGCGGCAGACGCGGCAAAATCGTCTATGATATAGACCGCGAGCTGATAGATGAAACCAAAGCGCAGCTCGGCAAGGATGTTTCACTGACATTAGATATCGTTCTTCAGCAGAAAATAGAAAAACGCATAACCGATTGTGATAACAATCCGAGATGCCGAGCGCCTACGGCAGCAGTTGTAATTGATGTTGCAAGCGGAGAAATCTTAGCGCTTGTCTCAACGCCTGTTTTCGACCTTAACCGCATCAGGAGCAACTACGCGAAAGCCGTCAACGACTCCAACGAGCCAATGCGAAATCGGGCAATAAATAAGCAGTACCCGCCCGGCTCAGCGGTAAAGCCAATAATTCTCACAGCGGGGATGGAATCCGGCAAAATCACCGCAAACGAGGTCATATCCTGCCCTGCCCAAGAAGCACCGAAAGGATGGCCGAACTGCTGGATGTATAACAGATACCGGAGGGGGCATAACGACGAGTGGTCCAACTACGCCCGCAACGCCATTAAAGGCAGTTGTAACGTTTATTTTTCCCACCTTGCAGACAGAATCGAGCCGCAGGTTTTGCAAAAATGGCTGTTTGCGTTCGGCTACGGCCGCGTCTCGCCGCTGATACAGGCTCCTGCCCCCGCGTCTCCCGACGCGAGTCGGGGCGGAGGAGGAGAAGGACGGGATTTGAGACAAGCGGCAGGTCAAATATCGTCAACCCCGGCACAAAGCAACGTCACGTCTTTTGAGCAGATACCGCCACTTACAAGGAGCGAAAACAGATTTTTCGGTATAGGACAGGGAAGTCTGCGGGCTACGCCTTTGCAGGCGGCAAATGCAATGGCCGCTATCGCACGTGGAGGCATATATAAATCGCCTCGACTTATCCTCACACCACCTGTGCCTGCGCTACCTGTGCAGGCATCACAGGTGCAGGCAGAGGCCGCGAGAGACCAGAGCCCCCTCGACATATCAACACATACACTGGACACCCTTCGAGAAGGTATGAGCGCCGTTGT
>CAIYOL010000182.1 GCA_903927855.1 uncultured Planctomycetota bacterium | reverse complement strand
TTCCGCAATTACTGAAAAGAATAGACTTTTTGTTTGGTAGGGGGCGCACCTTAAGAAAAACTTGGCCCTGCCATCCCATGGCAGGGTTTCCCTTATGTTCAATCTACGGCTCTGCCGTGGGTTTCCGGCTGCTACCAGTAAGATGCCGGGGTCTGTTGTACTTTTTGCTCCCAGCTTTTGCTTTTCTTGCTGAACTTAACGCTGTCTTGATATATTTTGACGACCGTGATGCCGGATATCACGTCCCCTTCATGGACTATTTTGCGGTCGATAGCGGCGCAACGCTTGTTCGCGGAATAGACTATCCCGGTTACCAGCCCACGCGTCGGCTTCGGCTCAGGTTTCAGCATATTCTCCTTCAGTTGCTTCTCAAGCGCCGGCAAGGTAACAGTTAAAGCATAGTTTTTTTGCTTTTCAAGGTCTGCGGTTTCGAACTCCAGTTTCGCCAATATCTCGCTCTTTCTTTCAGCTATCTGGCTTTGTGCCGCCGCAAATCGCTCAGGCGCTCTTTCGATGCTGTCCGCAAAAATACCGTGTTTGAGGTCCTTTTTAATCTGCTGCATTCTTCCGGCTTTAGCTTCACGCTCCAGATGAGTTCGATATCCATAGTCATCAATGCTCAGTACTTCTGCAGCTGTTTCCGCCTGTCCGGCAAGGCAGGCATAGACCGCATTGTCAGTAACTTCAAGCAGTCCAATTTCAGCTTCTGCTCGCTGTTTCACTTCAATAAATTGGTTTGTGTAATAGTCTTCTATTCCCTGGTGCAGGCGCGCAATGTATTTTTCTATCTCTTCGAATTGTTTAGGTTGCTGCTGATTTCGTCCCGCTGCCTGAGCAGGCATGATCGAGAGCGATAGACAGACTAAAATTAAGGTTAAGTTTTTCATTATTGGCCTCCTTCCACGTAATTTTGTTGTTCACAGCATTATATAGTTTTTCAGGCTGCAAATCAAGGAAAAAATAGGGCTAAACACCGCCTTTTAACCCCCTCTGCTACAAGTTATGTTCCGTATTTGTACTTGAAGAAATGTTTTTTTCGTGGATAATTGCCATAAGATTACTGCCTTTATAAGGTTACAGTTATGAAAATCGCCTATTTTGACTGTTTTGCCGGTGCCGCCGGCGATATGATTGTCGCTGCGATGCTCGATGCCGGCCTCGATGCTGAATTCCTGAAAGCTCAGCTTGCAACGCTCGGCCTGAAAAACCTCGATATAAAAATAACCGAAACCACCCGTGCTGGCTTACGGGCGCTTAGCTTTCTGCCTGTCGTGCAAAAAGAGCATCAGCATCGAAATCTTAAAGATATAACCAAAATCATCACTCAAAGCAAAATAAGTGAAAAGGCCAAAAAAACCGCGCTCGCCGTTTTTGAAAAAATCGCACAGGCCGAGGGAAAAGTCCACGGCAAAGACCCTAACGAGATTCATTTCCACGAAGTAGGGGCACTCGATTCCATCGTCGATATCGTCTCTGCATCCATTGGTTTCGATGCCTTAGGCCTTGATAAGATATATTGCTCAACCTTGAGCGTCGGCGGCGGCACAATCGAATGCGCTCACCAGTTACTGCCCGTCCCCGCCCCTGCAACAACAGAATTGCTGAAAGGTGTTCCAATTGTCGGCGGGCCGGGACAGCATGAACTGCTGACTCCCACCGCAGCGGCAATTTTGACAACTGTGGTTGACCGCTTCTGCCCTCTGCCGGCTATGAAAATCGAGGCAATCGGATATGGAGCCGGCTCGCTCGAATCGGAGGAATTCCCCAACGTTCTGCGCTTGATTCTCGGCCAAACCGTTGATGAAGCGGAAGCTAATGCTGATTCCGTCTGTCTGCTCGAAACTAATATCGATGATATAAGCGGCGAAATGGTCGGCTCCGCAACGGAGAAGCTGTTCAGGCAGGGGGCGCTGGATGTCTTTACCACGCCGATTTATATGAAACACGGCAGGCCTGCTGAGCAAATATCTGTTATCTGCAAAATCGAAGATGTTCAGCAATTGGAACAAATCCTTTTCGAAGAAGGACTTACATTCGGCGTCAGAAAGCAAATTCTGCAAAGAAGCAAACTGGCAAGAAAGTTTGTCGCAGTCCAGACTGAGTTCGGCGAAATAAGAATAAAGACCGGCTCATTAGGCGGGAAAATCGTGAACGCCAAGCCGGAATTTTCAGACTGCACTTCCGCTGCGGAAAAGCACAAAGTGGCCGTAAAAACCGTCTTAGATGCCGCAATGGCAGCTTATAAAAAACCGAGATAAGATGCGTTTATATTTTGCCCCCCAATTTCTGCCCTGAGTAGCACCGAAGGGTATTGCATGGGTCGTAGTAAGTTCCGCCCGATTGGAGTTGCGACTAAACGCGACTGAATTGATGAGGTTAGAGATTACTCCTCGCACTCACGCAGCGCCTCGCGGGCGGCTTTGAGGTCGGGCGAACCGAGCTTGGTGTAGATTTCAACCGCGCGCCGGGCATAGGGCAGGCCCTTCACCCTCTTCCCCTGCCTCGCCAAGGCCTTGGCGAGGCGCTGGCAGTCGGTGGCTATCAATTCTTGGCGACCCACCTTTTCGGACAAGGCCAAGGCCTCGCGGGCCATCTTCTCGGCACCCAGCCAGTCTTCCCGGTCCAAGGCCAGCGAAGCCAGATTGCCTGTGCAGGTGGCCACGGCCTCCGCGTAACCGACCGCGCGAGCCACTCGCAGCGCCTCGCGCAAATCCCGCTCCGCCGCCTCGATATCGTCGGATTTCTTCTCAGCAGTGGCGAGGTCGTTCATTGCGATTGCCACATCCTCGCTCTCGGTGGACAAGGTACACCACAGTTCAAGGGCTTCACGATAGGCGGTGATGGCGACAGGGTAATCATCCTTTAAGTAGTGTCCTAGGCCCCGCAAGCGAATGGCGAAGGCACGCTCGCGGGCACTGGCCTTGGCCTCGCGCCAGTGCGCCTCCGCACGGTTGGCACAGGCCAGCACCGCATCAGCCTGCTCGCGCAGATTGTGAATCCAGCCCGTCCAGTAGGTTCGCCAGCCGGCATTATCGTAATCACCGGCTACCACGGCTCTGGTTTCTGCCTGCTGGTTGAGCGAGAGCCATTCATCCCAGCGACCCGTGAATTCCAAGAAGAAGCGAAGAGCATCACACACGGTCTGGAGTCGGTCATTCGGGCCAACGAGGAATATGGTCAAGGCCGGGGCCACCGTGGGCCACGCAGCGTCTAGCACCGGGAAGCGGTCGTATTTTTCATAACCATTCTCCATGATTAGAGCATAAGCGTGTTTCTCCAGCCGGTTGCCGGTTTCCGCGACGACTTCAGGCCGTTTGCGCCGCAGGAACTCAGTAACCATCGGCACTAGGGCGAAAGCTTGTTCCTCTTGGTCGGGGACCACAAGCGAGCGGTTGGCGAGGCTGCGCAGGGCAGTCTCGACCGGTTCTTTTTTGAAGCTGGCTACCTCGGTTATGTGCTCCACTTTCGCTGGGAGGGTAAAGTAGGTAAGGGCACAGAGCACGTTTGTTTCTTCCGGAGTGAATTCTCCCACGAGGTCACCGAAGATGAACTCCAGCGGGTCGTTGTCTGGCGGGCAAATGCTTAGGAAGTTGAGCGCGTCAGTGAAAGTGCGACAATTGCCGCGGCCAAGCTGCCCGGCCAACCAGCGTAGGAGCAGTGGCTTGCCGTCGGTCTGTTTGTAGAGAGCGATGCGCTCGGCTTCGCTGGTCTTCGCGAGCAGTTTGTTGTGTCTCGCGAGGTCGGTAAGGGTCGCCAGCGCTGCGATTTGGTCAAGCTGTTCAAGGATGAGCTCCTCAGAACCAGAGCCGACACGTCGCCGGCTGGTGAGGATGGCCTTGCAGCCCTGCGGCAGGCGTTTGACGAAGGTGAAGAGTTGGTCGCGGTCTGACTTGGGGATGGATTCGAGATTGTCGAAGATGAGCAGCGCCTGTGCCGGACGGAGGGCGTCGAGCAGAAGCTGGATACGCTGGTCCTCCGGAGCTTTGGTGATATCCGCCTGCCCCATCTCGCGGGCAAGTTCATTGAGCATCTCGAGGAAGCCGGGCAGGATGAAGGTTCCAAGCGGGCGCACGCCATCGTCATCCATCTCGCGGTCTTTCACCGAAAGAAAGATAATACGTTGGAACTGACCGGGTGGGCAGTCATAGGCGGCGCGGATGGCGAGCGAGGTCTTGCCCATGCCGCCGGGACCGTCAATGAGCGCACCCCAGGTGCGGTTATCGGGATCGAGGGCTTCTCGGATTTGCTTAAGTTCTTCTGTGCGCCCGAAAAAGGACTGGAGGCGGGGGAGGTTGTTCGGTATCGATGTTTTCGGTGGCTGAGGCGATGAAGCAGAGGTGTAGTAGTTTTTTGGATGTCCTGCGTTGATGGCGAGGCGTTCGAAGATGAGGGTGGCGAACTGTTCAGGAGTTTTTTTATCCAACTCGACAAAGCCGGCATCAGA
>CAIYOL010000181.1 GCA_903927855.1 uncultured Planctomycetota bacterium | reverse complement strand
CACTCTTCTCTATCAAAAGCTACAATAAAGTTTGTTGCCGAGGTAGCTCAGTCGGTAGAGCAGTAGACTGAAAATCTACGTGTCCCCAGTTCGATTCTGGGCCTCGGCACCACCTGACGGGCGGAAGTAATTCAGTGGTAGAATGCCTCCTTGCCAAGGAGGATGTCGCGAGTTCGAGTCTCGTCTTCCGCTCCATCTTTTCCCAAGCTCACATTTTTCTTTTGAACCCCATACCTCCATTTTTAACTGCTTTTTGATTTGTTGAATAATAAACTCCCTATAGAACCTCTCTCCTTTATGAGTCCTTAGATCCAATTCATAAATCGGGAGAGACATAAAAAGATGATATTGAAAGGTTAGTTCCCTCTCCCCGCTGCGGGAGAGAGGGTCAGGGTGAGGGGGTACCTTATAAAATGAATGTATGACGGGTGGGCTTGTGTTCGCATTGCTTATTGGGAGCAGTTTGTATATAAACTGTATCAATTAAGATTTGAAAAAGCAGAAGTCATCTAGTAGTAAAATCATGCCCCTCTTTTTATCCTTTCCATACTCCTGTGTTATAATCTCGCTATGAAGGTCTCAGAAATCGGTGAGTTCGGGTTGATTGCGCGGCTCTCCCAAATGGCACAACAAACCGCAGATCAACATCAAGCAGCTTGGCAGCAATTAATTGTCGGTATCGGCGATGATGCTGCCGCCTATTTCAGCGATAACGAGATTCAGCTGGCCACGGTGGATTCGCTGGTGCAGGATGTCCATTTTTCATTTTCTTATATGACCTGGCGGGAACTGGGCTCGAAATCCATCACCGTAAATCTCAGCGATATTGCGGCCATGGGCGGTTTTCCCCGTTACGCGCTGGTCTCGTTGGGTCTGCCGGGTGATACTGAAATGGAGAATGTCATTAACCTTTACCGGGGAATGTTTGATATCGCCGGAAAATTCGGTGTGGCTATTGTCGGCGGGGATACAGTCAATTCACCTTTTGTTTTTATTAGCGTGACTGTTATCGGCAGCAGTGGTGTCAAGAATAGAGGCATTCTCAGACGTTCGACGGCCAAACCGGGCGATAAAATCGCGGTTACTAATTCTCTGGGAGCTTCTGCTGCCGGACTGGAAATGTTGAAAAATAATCTGAAATTTAAGCCTAAATCAGCAAAACAATTAAGACAGGCACACCTGACTCCAAACCCGCGCGTCGCCGAAGGCCAGCTGCTGGTAGAGAAAGGCGTCAAATGCGGCATGGACATCAGTGACGGTTTGATAGGCGACCTTGCGCATATCTGCATGGAAAGTCAGGTTGGCGCGCTGATTAATGTCGACCTTATCCCGGTAGCTCCGGCAGTAAAAGAATGTTTTGGACAACGGGCTCTGGAACTGGCAATGACCGGCGGAGAGGATTACGAGTTGCTTTTCACAGCTTCTCCAACAGTCATAAACAAGGTAAAAAAAGCAATCCAGTGTCCGATTACGGTTATCGGGGAAATCACGGCGAAAAAAGTCAGCAAGGTGACTTTGATTGATAGTCATGGTAAAAAATTTAAAACTAAAAAAACAGGCTGGGACCATTTTATAAAATAGTATAAAAGAGAGTTGTAGGGTTTCTGTCATTCTGAGGATCAAAGAGACGAAGAATCTAGTTTCCCCTCTCCTCCACTAGATACATTCGTCCTTCGGTTGAAGGACTCAGTATGACAAAATAGGCAGGGAGACCCTTCCCTTTATTCAGGGTGACGTATTATGAATACTTTAAAATTTATCACTCACAGCGCTGAACAAACGCAGAAGGTCGGCATCAGCATCGGCAAGCTGGCTGAACCCGGGGATTTATTTTTGCTTATTGGTGACCTTGGCGCCGGCAAAACCTGCCTGACGCAGGGCATCGCCTACGGGCTTGATATTCAGGAATACACACTCAGTCCTTCTTTCGTCATTATGCGCGAACTGCACGGACGCCTTCCGCTGTATCACATGGACTTCTACCGCTTGGAAAATATCGCGGAAATTAGCGACCTTGGCCTGGACGATTACCTCTTCGGTAAAGGCGTGTGTGTCATTGAATGGGCCAACAGAGGGCTAACCGTATTGCCGGAAGACCATCTTTTGATTGGTATTGACTATCTGGCTGAGAATGAGCGCAGTTTCGTCATCGAGCCGCGGGGCGAACGTTACATCAGAATGGTGCAACAACTCAAGGCCGTAGGTCCTTGTCCGTAGGGAGGTATATACTTGTTACTGGCAATTGATACATCAACCGATACCGCGAGCCTGGCACTGGCACAGGACAATACCGTGCTGGCCGAGCTCACTTGGCGTTCGAAGCAAAACCACACCACGCAACTGCTCCCCAATTTGAATCAGTTATTCAAGCTAACCGAAACCAATGCCAAATCGCTTACGGCAATTATTGTCGCGCAGGGTCCCGGCAGCTTTAACGGGTTGAGAGTTGGCGTCAGCGCTGCTAAAGGACTGGCCTTCAGTTTGGGGATACCGATTGTCGGTGTGAACAGTCTGGAAGTGGCGGCTTACCAGTATGCGGAAACAGGCTTGCCCGTTTGCGCTATTTTCAATGCCGGCCGGAGCGAGATTGCCACAGCGACGTATCAGAAAAAATACGGCAAGTGGCAGCAACTGGTTAAGGCGGATATTGTAACAGTGGAACATCTCTGTAAACAAACCACAAAAAAGACCCTGTTTTGCGGCGAATTTTTGCCGGCTGTCGCTGCACAAATAAAAACTCTATTGAAAACAAAAGCTGTCATCCCTCCGCAGATACCGGATTTTAAACGCGCCAGTTTTCTTTTAGAACTGGGGCAACAACGCCTGAACTCAGGATACATCGATGATGCCGTTACGCTGCAGCCGATTTATCTCCGCCGTCCGCCCATCGGCGCACCCAAGAAAGAGTAGTTGGTTTGTAACATATTAACATATATATGTTATAATGTTACTGTAAAATGGTTTCAGGAGGAGTAACATGACGACTCCAAACAAACGCACTACGATATATCTGGACCCCGAATTGCATAAGGCGCTTCGCTTGAAAGCAGCTACTCACTCCAAATCAGTCACTGCACTTATCAATGATGCGGTGAGAGAGTCTTT
>CAIYOL010000180.1 GCA_903927855.1 uncultured Planctomycetota bacterium | reverse complement strand
TTGTCATTATCATACTGGTGTTCCTGATGCGGCTTGCTATGCATCCCGTTACCAAAAAAAGCCAGGTTGCGATGAGCAAAATGAGCAAGCTTGCCCCTATGGCTGAAGAGATAAAGAAAAAATACGCCGACAACAAAGCCGAGCTGAACAAACAATTGATGGCCCTTTACAAAAAGCATGGCGCCTCGCCGATAATGGGTATGCTGCCGATGTTTGTGCAGATGCCAATCTGGATTGCATTGTGGAGTGCTGTGTATACCAGCATTGACCTGCGTGGTGCGCCCTTTTTATCGTTTTGGATTACCGACCTCTCAGTGCCGGATGCCCTTGTGAGGTTTTCAACAGTGACAATACCTCTGCTGGACTGGAAAGTCCATTCCCTTAATCTTCTGCCGATTTTGATGGGCATAGCGTTCTATCTGCAGCAGAAACTGACCCCCCAGCAGGCAGCAGCCAATCCTCAGGTCGCTCAACAGCAGAAAATGATGATGATTATGATGCCGTTAATGTTCCCGCTGATGTTGTACACGGCCCCCTCGGGAGTCAATCTTTACATCATGGCCAGCACCTTTGCAGGGGTCATTGAGCAGTACGTTATCAAAAAACACATTCGCGAGAAGGAAGAGGCCGAATCGCAAGGCTTAGTTGCCGTAACAAGCAAAACCGGCGGTAAAGTCAAAAAGAAAAAGCCCAAACCATTCTTCAGAACTTAGAATCTGGAACAATGTATGAGCTTAGGGACACTATCGTAGCTGTAAGCTCTCCGCCCTTTGGTGAAAGGGCTATCGTTCGCATATCCGGCCAGAATACTCTTGGCATATTACAGCAGATTTTCGATATACCAATCGCCGAAGGAAAAAAAGGCGGCGTTATAGCAGGTAGTGTAGCCGTCAATACTGAGCTGAGAATTGATGCACAATTATATCTTTTTTTTGCTCCGCATTCCTACACCGGCGAAACACTCGCCGAAATTCACCTCTATACAAACCCCTCTGTTACTGGGGCACTGCTGGAGGGCCTGCTGAGCAAAGGCCTACGAATGGCCGGGCCCGGTGAATTTACCGCAAGGGCATATCTTAATGGTAAAATCGACTTGGCCCAGGCTGAAGCGGTCAATGAAATCATCGTCAGCTCCAATAGATTTCAACTGGCCGCCGCCGAGAAGCTTCTCAGCGGCAGGCTGGCTGAAACAACAGAAAAAATCCGTTCGGCTCTGTTGGATTGTCTCAGTCTCATCGAAGCAGGATTGGATTTCAGCGGCGAAGACATCGAATTTATAACCAGGACGGAAGCGGTTCAAAGACTCTCTGCTATAAAAAGCGGGCTTGAGCGGCTGGCCTCTGGCAGTATCACTTGTGAATCGACGCTTGATTTGCCAGCCGTTGGAATCGCAGGCGCGCCCAACGCCGGTAAAAGTCGGCTCCTCAATAAACTATCTGGCTGCGAAAGAAGCATAGTCTCGGCGCACCGCAAAACCACAAGAGACGTTTTAACCAGCGTGCTGACGCTGAAACACTGCCGGTGCGTGATGTTCGATTGTGCAGGGTTAATAATCACAGCCGAAAATATACTCGATGAACTGGCGCAGCAGGCAGCGGTCGAATCATTGCAAAATAGTTCTGTCGTTATATTTTGCGTTGATGTATCAAAAGAGGATTGGTCCGAAGATATATTAATACGTCAGCTTATAACGCCGCAGGCCCTCTTCCCCGTCGCAACAAAATCTGATTTGCTCTCGGAGAAATCTCTGGCTAATCGCATTGCCGAACTGAATAAGCTGTTCAACGCTGAATTTTTACCAACTTCCGCAGAAGCCGGCATCGGCTTGGAACAGTTGCGGGACACTATTGATAAAAAGTTAATCGAGATAGCTCTTGGAGACACTAAACGAGGGACGAGAAACGAGACGCGAGAGACGAGTTTGATTGCGCTTACCGCCCGGCACAAACAGGCGGTCAGCGAGGCGATTGAAAACCTCGGCCAGGCCATTAATGAGTTGAAAGCCGGCAACGATGAAGTTACCGCAATGCTCCTGCGGGCAGCCTTCCAGAACATCTCCGACATCGAGCAGCAGCACGTGGATGAAGAGATTCTCGAAAGAATCTTCTCCCGCTTTTGCATCGGCAAATAAAAAGAGCACAAGCATCATTACTTGTGCTCTTGTGGGCCTTCGCTCTTATGTTTTTATTTGTCCTCAGCCTCGAATTCCGCGTCGATTACGTCGTCACCGCCTTTTCGTTTGACCTCGCCTTCCGGCGGAGGCCCGCCTTTGGCGCTGCCCGCCCTGCCGGAGCTGCCTGAGGACGCCTGTTTCTTGGCTGCCTCTTCATAAAGTACCTTGCCTAATTCCTGGCCGGCTGTGCCGAGGTTTTCGATAGCTTTTTTTATGGCATTGGCGTCTTCGCCTTTTATGGCTTCTTTCAAATTGTTGACGGCGCTTTCGATTCCGCCGCGAGTCTCGGCAGAGACCTTGCCGCCGTGCTCTTTGAGTGTCTTTTCCGTTGAGTAAATCAATTGGTCCGCCTGGTTCTTCAAATCGACAACCTCTCTTTTTTGCTTATCTTCCGCTGCGTGGGCCTCAGCCTCTCTGGTCATCTTTTTAACCTCTTCTTCGCTCAGCCCCGAGCTGGATTTAATCTCAATCGACTGCTGCTTACTGGTGCCGAGGTCTTTAGCCGAGACATTCAAGATGCCGTTGGCATCGATATCAAACGCAACCTCAATCTGCGGCATCCCTCGCGGGGCAGGCGGAATGTCAGTCAGTTGAAATCTGCCTAATGTGCGGTTGTCCCTCGCAAATTCTCTCTCGCCCTGTAGCACGTGAATATCAACGGTCGTCTGGCTGTCAGACGCCGTCGAGAATATCTCTTTCTTGCTGGTGGGTATTGTCGTGTTGCGGTCAATCAGTTTTGTCATAACCCCGCCCAACGTTTCAACTCCCAGCGAAAGCGGCGTTACGTCC
>CAIYOL010000179.1 GCA_903927855.1 uncultured Planctomycetota bacterium | reverse complement strand
TGCTCGCTAATCAGCGACGCCTCGTAAAGGTTCGGTATCATCACATCGACCGAGAAGTATTCCGCGGGCAGCGACGTTTCAACTCCCGGGCTTGAAGGTCCCAGCACGCCTGCCGGGACGAGAATCACTTTTTTGCCGTGCAGCTTGGCGATTGTGATTGCTTTGATAATCGCTTCTTTGGGCAGCCGTGCGTGAATCAGGCACACGTCCGCCTCGGCTATCGCTCGCTCCGCAAGCTCGATATCCGCCGGCACAAGCGCGCTGTTTGCCCCGTCGTATTGAACGCAGGTGTTTTCGCCTTTGGTATCCACCAGCGTCAGGATGACGCCCGTGTTTTTCGCCTGCGCGGTGAAGACGTATTTAGTGTTTACGTCGTATTGTTCTAACATGGCTTTTATCGTCGCGCCCAGCGGGCAATTGCTGATTTTGCTGACTAAATGCACCTCGCAGCCGCAGAGTGCCGCCTCGATGGCCTGATTGACTCCCGGTCCCGTCGCCGTCAGCGATAACGCCGTGCCTGCTGTTGTCTGGCCTGCCGTTGGCGTCTCTGCGCATTTTATCGCGAGGTCAACATATGCGCTGCCGACAACGACTACATTAGGATTCCTTTCCGACATAGCCATTCCCCAAAATATACCTTACAATGCGTGAGTATATTCTTCCCGCCCTCATTTGCAACCCTTTTTATCAATGTCGGCGAAATCATAAATCATGCTCTGTAGAAAAGCTCTTTGAAAAATAAAAACAAGATGATCAGGATGTTGTGCGTGATGGCCATCAGGAACATTTCGGCGTTCTGGTTTGTCTGGACTTTGGCTCTGACTGTGTATCCCAGGTTTCGCTTGATCATAGAGAATACAGTTTCGATTTGCCATCGTTGTTTATACGCAGTGGTATCGAAGTTTAATTTCATGAGTCTGCGATAATATTTTCTGGGCAGGTTTTTAGGTGGTGAACCGCATGTTGGCGGGATAGTGGTTAGAATGCCGAGGATTTCGCGGGCATAGATGTGATTATCTTCCTTGTCGTAGCCGGCGTCAGCGAGGATATGCTCGACTTTGATGTCTTGGGGCAGTGAGTCGAGGATTGTTTTAAAGTGCGTACTGTCTCGAGTTGGGCCGCGTGTGGCAAGGAAAGAAATGATCATGTGCGTTTCGGTATCTGCTACGGCGGCCAATTTAGGGTATTGAGTAAAATGTGTCCAAACAAGCTTTTTACTGGCTTTTTCGCGAACGCTGTAGAAATACGGACTTATGTGTCCTGATTGAAGCCCTGTAGCATCAACGGCGGCAAGCGGCAGCAGATGATTAAGACCCCAAAGTGTTGAATGCAGCAGATTTTTGCATGTGTCAACAGCCAGTAGACGTTGCGAAGCTTTGTGCAACGTGGTAAAGTGAGGCACGTCTTTGAGGCCAATGGCGCGCCGCAAATCTGGCATATCAGCGAGGTATGCACAGATGCCGCGATAGTCAGTTTTGAAAAAGGTTTTCAATACCAGACAGGCGAACAACTGCGGCTGAGAGAATTTTTTCGGGCTCATGTGGTGCGAATACAAAGGCAGTACCCGGGCTGCAACCCGCAGTGCTGTCCGCACCACCTTTTTTGGTGATTTGGTTGTTGTGCTCATTCCTGATTGTATAACGCAATCAAAAAGCGGGCGCAAGTTTAAAATAGGTAACTTTTTAGAGCTTTTCTACAGAGCAGGATTTCGAATTTTAACAACTGTCTCCTTTTTTCGTCTGTGACTAAAAATGACGTAACTGCTTGTCCCAAAAATACTTAGTGCCTTCGTGTCTTGGTGGCACCCTCATTTTCCGTCGAAAAACGGGTGCGAAAAGGGAACAAAAGGGACAAAAAG
>CAIYOL010000178.1 GCA_903927855.1 uncultured Planctomycetota bacterium | reverse complement strand
GATCCGCTTACTCAATAAGGGAAGAATTGACTTCGGATTGCGTTCATTGGACGGTAAAATTCCTTTCGAGGCACTTATAGAAGCAAAGGTGTGGATTCGGCCACTTCACGTTAGCCACATGAGTAAGGCCAACGTTGCCACGAAGAAACGAAACGAGTGCGTGGCAGATGCTGTTCGCTTGTCAAAACTTGTGGCCAATGGGGCATGTTCAAGTGCGGCGCTCCTGGTGCTCGAACGCAACTCAACCCATTTAAGACGTCTGCTGGGATCATCTCTGGAGGAACAAGGTCTCCAATCGGAGCCGGGGTGGACCGATATCAAGAGAATCTCGGCAGGCGATCATCAAGAACACGTGGGCTTGATCTGGATAAGCCCTAACAATTGGCTCAACCCGATTTTGTCCAGCGGGGCGCTGTCCAAAACGGGTTAGCCATACGTTGGACTAAACCGCTTCGCAGTAGGGCCTGAATGCGAGTCCCACCACAGCCAACCACAGAGCACCTCCAGAACGCGTAGACATAAGTGGCTGTAATATCAAAACGACTTCACGGATCAAGCCATAAAAAACAGGTTGTACCCTACAATCAATAATATTGTTAAGAACGGGCTCCTTTCTGAGAGATAATGTTTTTGCCAAAAAACTTCTATCAGGAAAGGAGACCCGTATGACGAAACTACGTGTACGTTACCTCGAAGACCTGCGTCTACGCAACTATTCCACGAAGACACAGAAGATCTATTGCGATTGTGTTTCACACTTCGCACGCTTCTTTAAACAATCCCCTGAGGTGCTCGGCCCCGAACACATCCGCGAGTATCAGCTCTATCTGATCAATGAGAAGAAGAGCTCATGGAGTTATTTCAACCAGACCATATGCGCATTACGGTTTCTGTATCGGGAGACACTCGGGAGAGATTGGGTCGTCAATCACCTGCCGTTTCCACGGAAGCAAAAGAAACTACCAGTTGTCCTGAGCAAGGATGAAGTATCTCAGCTGCTCGGAGCAGTAGGGGACCCTAAATATAAAGCTGTTTTGAGCATGATATATGCAACAGGACTTAGAGTATCCGAAGCCGCCCATCTCCAGGTTGCCGGCCTGGATTCGCATAGAATGCTGATACGAGTGCGCGAGGCCAAGGGAAACAAGGACCGATATGTGGTTCTCTCGCCTGCATTGCTGGAGATGTTGCGTGAATACTGGAAAAAGTACCGCCCTACGCTATGGCTATTTCCAGGGGCAACTCCAGATAAACCTATCCTCGCGGATTCGTTAGAATCAGATACTTCGGATTTCTGGCGAACCGATATATTCGCGAGAAGGTGGCTTGCTGCCGGAAGCTTTTGAATGTGCCTGAGAGCGCGATGCTGCTTCCCGTCACACCAACCGAATGGAAACGCTTGTACGAGAGGCTGACTGGCGTGTCGCTTGATCTATGCCCGAGTTGCGGGAAAGGCCGGATGAGGCCGATTGCTTTAATCCCGCCGTGGAGAGTTGATTATCGCGCGCCACCGGTAGCTGTTGGTATTTGATGATATAAAGGCAGCGTTTTGACAATATATCATGTTCGATTTGGACCCGCGAAGAGGCGGAAACGGAGAGAGTGTGCCTACAAGGGATTCTATGCCGGTCCAGGAAGTGTGACCTGTTTAGTAAATCGTCCTGATTCTGTGAAAAAATAAAACCGGAGCCTGAAGGCGAGCAAGATGAAGCCGGAAAATAATACAAGTATTCTTCAAATTGGCCTTTCAATTCTTTACGTCAACGGCATTCAGCAATACAATGCACATAGCTGAGTGGCCTCATGGCCCCAGCGGTTTAGTCCAACAAGATCTTTGCGGAGGCTCGCGGAATAAGTCTGCGTGGTTACTTCGATCGCTCGCCCGCGAGCCTCCGCAAAGATCCTATTCGTTAGGCCAATTTGAATAATTAAGGAGGAAACCATGATGCAAAAAATAGAAATAAGATTCTCAGCGATTTTTTATCTCGTAACGGTTTTGTTTTTTCTTTTTTCTGCCAGTTGTGCAGAGAGTACGGAATCATTTATGAAACGATTCGACGAGTTTAATGCTGCATATCCGAAGTATAGCAGTGGGTTTTTGCCGGGGTACTACGCTGCATCTTCCCACAAGATGGATAAATTCATGGCCAGATTTAACGAATTTAACTCCGCCAAACCCGAATACGCTAGTGGCTTTTTGCCAGGTTACTATGCTCAATCTGAGCACAACCTTGAAGTCTTTATGAAACGATTCGACGAGTTT
>CAIYOL010000177.1 GCA_903927855.1 uncultured Planctomycetota bacterium | reverse complement strand
TTAACGGTTTGTTAACATACTCAAGGGTGAATACAAAAGACATTCAGTTTGAAACAGTCGATTTAAATAAGGTCATCGAGCAGCTTAAAGGGTTTGAACTTTCGGTGCTGCTGGAAGAAAGGAGCGGCGTAATTGAAGTCCCGCAGCCTCTGCCGAAAGTTTACGCCGACCCTGTGCAGGTAGCGCAGTTGCTGCAAAATCTTATCGCCAATGGAATTAAGTATCGCAATGAGGGCGTAACGCCGAAAATTACAATCAGATACAAAAAAATCCCGGATAATAAAGTCAGAATAGAAGTGCAGGATAACGGCATAGGCATCGCGTCGGAATATCGCGATGAAATTTTCAAGATGTTCAAACGCCTGCACTCACGCAAGGAGTATGACGGATGCGGAATAGGCCTTTCCGTGTGCAAAAAGATTGTGAACAGGCACGCCGGCCGGATTGGTGTCGAATCGGAACCGGGCAAAGGCTCGACGTTCTGGTTTACCATCTCCCTGGCAAAAGAGGATGTGCCTGCCGAAGAGGCAGTAACGGTATAGTAATTATTGAGAAATAAACCACAAAAAAACAAAAAGGAAAACAAAAATGGAAAATTTTAAATCTGTAAACATTTTGTTGGTGGAGGATGACCCGGGAGACCAGAAGTTAATCAAGAATTCAATGCTTGAGCAAAGAATGACCAATAAGCTGTACATTGTATCGACCGGGGAGGAAGCTTTGGAATATCTAAAGAAGAGCAAAGAGGGCAACAGTGAAACTCCCTGGCCGGAACTGATTTTACTCGACTTGAATATGCCAGGCATGGGGGGTATGGAATTCTTGAGACGAATCAAAAGCAGCGAGGATTTCAATGTGATTCCGGTAGTGATTTTAACAACATCGGATTCCGAACAAGATATTATCGAAAGCTACAAGCTGCAGGCTGCCGGCTATGTAAGGAAGCCGGTTCTGCTGGATGAATTTTGCAATATCGCCAAAGATATAAGTGAATACTGGTTTACTTTATGTATGCGAATCTCTCATAGGCCCTTATCATGCACAAAGAGTTGATAAAACTTCTGCTGGTGGACGATGACGCGGGTGACCGCAAGATAGTGAAGCTGGCTTTAGACCAGTCTTCTAACGTCATGGACTTTAACGTAGAAACTGCGGAGACCCTTGCTCAGGCGACGGAGTATCTCAAAAATAAAGATTACGATGTGGTCTTGCTCGATCTTGGTCTTCCCGACAGCGGGGGAATCAACACCGTCCAAAAGGCCCATGAAGCAAATCCCAGGGCCCCCATTATTGTATTGACGGGCCTAGCTAATGAGGAAATGGGCCTTAAGGCCATAGAGGCAGGAGCAGAAGACTATCTTATTAAAGGAATACCTCTGGAACATTCGCTGATTCGGATTATTCGATATGCTATCGAGCGAAAAAAAGTAGAAGAAAAACTCAAAGAAGCGATTGAGGCAAAATCGCAATTTATGTCTATGGTCTCACATGAGCTGCGGGTGCCTTTGGCGTCTATAAAAGAGAGCATCGCCATTGTTCTGGACGGATTGGTTGGAAAAATCACAAAGGAACAAAGAAATTGCCTGGATATCGCAAAAAGAAATATAGACCGGCTTAACAGATTGATTGGTGACCTTCTGGATTTAAATAAACTCGAAGCCGGCAAGATGAATTTCGAGATGCAGAGAAACAGCGTCAATGAAACAGCCAAGGAAGTTTATGATACAATGCTTCCCTCGGCAAAAGAGAGAGGGATAAATTTAGTCCTGGAACTCGATGGCAATTTGCCTGTGGTAAGCTTTGACAAAGATAAAGTTACGCAGGTTATGTCAAACCTTGTCAACAATGCTCTCAAGTTTACCAAAGAAGGACGCATCACAATTGCGACGAGCAAGAGAGAAGATACGATTCAGGTTTCGGTGTCCGATACCGGCTGTGGAATCAAAAAAGAAGACCTGCC
>CAIYOL010000176.1 GCA_903927855.1 uncultured Planctomycetota bacterium | reverse complement strand
TTTGCTTAGATAAATTCCTAAATAGTTCGGACCATCCATTTCGAGCAAACTCCTAAAAGCCGGCCTATCCGCCGGAGATTGTAGCAATTTTTTCTATCTTTGTGCCGTCTTTTGTTACTGCAAAAACTATCGACGTTTCCGCCACGCCACTTACCGCAGTTATTCTAATAGTGAAAAAACTGCTGGTTGTCGTGATATATTTCTCACATTTTCCTATCGAATCGGAGTACTTAAACAGCGATCTCTTCAAATCATCTATATCCGTAAAAGGCTTCGTTCGTCTTCGCTTTATAATCTCGTCGGCGATTTTATCGGCATCACCGCCGAAAGTAAAAGCGGCCTCCAACACCTGCCGAGGAGCGGTATTTATATTGACCTTACTCGAAGCCCAGAGTCCCATATACTTCAGGGCCGATTCTTTTCTGGTTTCACTGACTATTGTCGGCGTGGCGAGGTCCTCGGTATCAATTAACGAACTGTGAAAAAGTTTTGCAAAATCGGCGCTGTGGACGGAGGGAGATATAGTTGTTTTTCGGTTTGCCCCCCTTCGGACAACTCTTCCCCTGCTTCTCGCCCCACGGCTAGTTGCCGCTGCCGGTGTCGTATTCGGTTCTCCGCTTACCGTTGTCGGTTCAAATTCAATTTTGAATGTTTTTATTTCACTTATTCCCTTTAGCTCTTTTTTCAGCGAATCAATCCGCACGCTGTTGACATCCATCCACTCGCAGAAAGTTTTGAGCCCTGCCGAGGCTTCGCGCTGCACTTCTTTGTCGTCCAGCAACATCCAGCCGAGGGGATACTTCGCATTTTCGTCTTCCATTTCAATCCTGACCGCGGCAGAACCAATCTTCAGCTCAAGCGGCTCGATTACAAACGGCCAAGGCGGACCATACGGGCCACGCACTATCAGAGAATTAGGGGCATTAAAATCGATAACACCACTGGTATTATTAGCTTCACCCACGCCGTTAACGTCATTGACATCGTTGATGTCGTTGATGTCACGCCCGACATCTGAGCTCTTAGTTTTGCTGTAAACCTTCCCTTCAGCAGCCCACTTGGCCAAAAATTCCCTGTATCCAACCTCGCTAAGAGTGAATAAATCCGAAAAATCCGGCTCATTCGGACGGTCAACCAACTGCGTCGTATTAATATCCTGCAACGCGGCAAATATATACCGCGATGCTGAGTCGCAACCATAGCGGGCAACCTGATAATCTATGATATACTGCTGGCGATGATGCTGGGCGGCAAGACGACTGCTCAAGGTATAACCCAGTATCGAAAGCACAACCAATATCACCAATGTCACCAAAAGCACGATGCCTGGGCGGTTTCGACAATTACTTTGATTGGTTAGGTTCTTGTCCAACATTTCCTGGTTTATTTCCATCTTCTTTTTTTGCGAATGTGAATTTTACTGCTCCGGTTTTATCAACGGTTATATGCCGTACGATTTTTTCACTCTCCGGCACATCCAAAGAACCATCTAAGGTCTTAAAAGGCCCGGCAAAAGAAATAGTTACCACAATACCACGAGGCAATGAATCGCTCGTCCAGTTATCCAGAGGGGCTTCATCCGTGGGGACCTGTATCTTAAAAAAAGTAACGCCGGCGCAAATCGGCACAAAGAGCTCTCTCTCCCAATCTTCTTTCTTTTCATCAAGCAGCTTATCTTCCAACGCAATTCCACTATGACTACGATATAAAACAAGACCATTGGCGTCGTTATCATAGTTGGCCTGCCAAACGATTTTTTCAAACGTCTGTTTTTCGTTTTTGTTATTGTAAATAGTTTTTAGAACCGTCAGCCGAGCGGTCGAGAAACCGTTTTCAAATTTATTCTCAATAGTAACTTTCGTATCGACGCCTGGCGCAGCTGTTCTGTCGAGGTCTTCAACAATGCGCTGCAGAACTTCAGAGGGCAGCCTGGAGCTATCAAGCTTACGCGTAATCGCAGCAGCGCTGGTTTCCACCCGGCTATAAATACTCAGCACCGCCACTAAAACCATCGCCCCTATCGTCAGCGCCACAAGCACCTCAGCCAGCGAAAAACCGGTGCGACGATTGCATATTTTATAAGAAATAATCTTCATACCAATTAAAATTAATTTATTATCAGGGACACTCTTTCAAACATCTAATAATCTCCTCGCTGGTCGGTCTGCC
>CAIYOL010000175.1 GCA_903927855.1 uncultured Planctomycetota bacterium | reverse complement strand
CGGCGGGCTATATACAAACGCCCGAACGACCCCCGATAACAACATTCGAGGGCAGGCGGGCGTTGAAGGGTGAACCCCGTCATACAAGATAACGGGGCTAAACATTTTGAGATTGCAAACCCCCAAGATAAACTTGGGGGCTAACCGAAAAAAAGCAATCCTCGCGCCTGCAACCCCAGCCAGAGTAACCCCTGCCGCGAGCGGCAGGGCTAACCAAACTCAGTCATCATCCGCCAGAGGCGGATAAAAGATGACGGGGCTAAATATTTTTTGAGGTTGCCGCGGATAAATTTAAGCATTCCTCGCGATTGCACCCCGCCGTGAAACGGCGGGCTATATACAAACGCCCAGACGGCGGGCGTTAAAGGGGTGATTCATTTACGATTTAAGATTTGCGATTTAAGATTTGAAATTAGTGTCTGGGCCCCAGCGGTTAACTGCTACTTGTTTTCAGCTCATACGCCTTATAAAGCAGTTCGAGATATTGCTCTTTTTCTTTGACCTCGTTTTGCACCTGTGCGAGCAGTTTGTAATCTTTATAGACTTTTTCATTACTGAAACTTTCGTACAGCCCTTTAATCTTTGCCTCGGTCTCCTCAATTGCCTGCTCAATTTTTTCCGCCGGCCAGGGGTTAAATTGTTTTAGTTCCGGCAGGGTCGTCTTTCTCGGCTTATCCCGCTTCGGCCTTTTAGGCTTTGCAGCCTGCCGTCCTACTGCCTGTTCTAATGCCCTTTGCTCGAGGAGTTCGGCATATCGGCTAAATGAGCCGTTTATAAACTCGAATTTACCCGGTGAGGTTTTGCCCAGCTCATCTGCGCCGAGCACAATAAGGCGCCGGGCAATACTATCGAGAAAAAACCTGTCGTGACTTACGGCGATGATTGTCCCTGTGTAATTTTGAAGCGCGTTTTCGAGCGCCTCGATGCCTGGAATATCAAGGTGATTTGTCGGCTCATCGAGCATAAGAACTTCCGGTGCGGACAAAACCAGTTTGCAAAGCGCCAGCCGATTTCGCTCTCCGCCGCTAAGGTCCGCCACCTTCTTGAATACGTCGTCTTTGACAAACAGAAACGCCCCGAGTCGACGGCGCATCTGTTCGGGCAGCATTTCAGGAACCACTGAAGTCGCCTCTTCGAGCACGGTATTTTCCGGGTTCAGTTCCGCTCCTGCCTGGTCAAGATAACCGACGGAAAGGGACGGCTTAAGCACGACTATCCCGGAGGTCGGCTGGATTTGTCCGAGGGCAAGTTTCAGCAGCGTTGTTTTGCCCATTCCGTTTGGGCCGATGATACCTGTGCGCTCGCCGGTTAAAAGCTCGAAACTTAAATTTTCAAACAGCGTCAGGCCGTCAAAACGCTTCGTAAGATTTTTGCATGCCACCACCATATCCACCCGCTTACCCTTACCTTCCACATCGGCAAATTTAAAACTAATCTCTCGTGCGTGCTTTGGTTTTTCGAGAAAGTCAGGATTGGCTTTGAGAAGGTTATCGAGCCGCGTTTGCCTGCCTCTCGCGACGCCTTTGGTTCCTTTGCGGTTTATGTTGCGCACGACAAAATCGCGGGTTTTTTCGATGAACTCCAAACGCTGTTCGTACTGGCGGCCCAGCTCAATATCCCGCTTTTCCTTTTCCTGCCTGTAAGTGCTGTAATTGCCCGGGAAAACATCTGCCCCGCGGTCCCTGATTTCAACAATTTTACAGACCAGTCTATCAAGCAGAAACCTGTCGTGGCTGACAATCAGCGCAGCGCCGCCGCAGTTTTTTAAGAATTTTTCAAGCCACAACGTCGCATCCCAGTCGAGATGGTTTGTCGGCTCATCTAAGAGCAGCAGGCTGGCGCCCGCCAGCAGGACTTTCGCCAGTCCCAAGCGCGACAATTGCCCTCCGCTAAGCTGCGTTGTTTTTAATGAATAATGTTTTTCCTCAAGCCCCAGCCCCGCAGCGATTTCTTTTATTCTCGTCTCGTACTTGTATCCGCCCATAATTTCAAATTCGCCGCTTAGCCGGTCGTATTGATGCATCGCGGCTTTTAATTCGCAGCCTGAAAGTCCGCTTAATGCGTGGGCCGAGTCGTGCAGCCTTTTTTGCAGGTCGAGTATTTCCTGTGCGCTTGTATGCAGCTCTTCGAGAACGGTTTTTTCGCCGCTGAAAACCGGTTCCTGCGGCAGGTATCCGAAGCGCAAGGCTTTTCTTTGATGAATCTGGCCGGCATCCGGCGGGAGTACCCCAAGAATCATTTTCAGCAGCGTGGTTTTTCCGCACCCGTTAGGCCCGACAAGCCCAACCTTCTCGGCGGGGTATATTTTCAAATCGAGCCGGTCGAAAATCACCTGCGGCCCGAATGATATATGTATTTCTTTTAATGTTACTATCGGCATTAAGACATTATACCGGATTTTATGGTTTGGCGCCTTTAGTGTTATTTGGCAAATCATACAGGATGCTGTATAATACAGTAAATGTGTTTTTGTAATCCTCCCTAAAAAACGATTTAACTTTTCGGAGAATTGATACAAATGCCGGACATTGCCAGTGGAATTTTAAAGCTTGATAAAAATGGAACGGGACGTTTGCTCAGCACTGAAAGGTCGCTGCGGTCAAGTCCAAGCGATGTGATTGTGCCTGCACGGCTGATACGGCAGTATAGACTTGCCGAAGGGGCTGTAACGGCCGGTCCATTTGACGCGGTCAAGGGCAGGAAAGAATTGTCGGCAGTAGACTCGGTATGCGGATTAAAACCGGAAGAGTTTCAAAAACGCAAGCCCTACAATGACCTTGTCGCCGTGAATCCTAACAAGCGGTTTAAGCTGGCGATGTGCGGGGAGCGGAGTATGCGGATAGTCGATCTTGTGGCTCCGATAGGAAAAGGGACGCGGGGATTGATAATATCGCCTCCAAAGGCAGGCAAGACGGTGCTGCTCGGACAAATAGCCGATGCCATTCTTTATGATGACCCCATGGCGCACGTGATCGTGTTACTGATTGACGAGAGGCCTGAAGAGGTGACGAGTTTTAAGCGGAAGATAAAGGGGGCAGAGGTTATGGCGAGCACCATCGACGGAAGTATCGAGGAGCATATCGCACTTGCAGAGCTGATGCTTGCCAATATCAGAATTGAGCTCGAATGCGGCAGAGATGTGGTGATTCTTGTGGATAGTCTGACGCGGATGGGCAGGTCGTTTAACCGCAGGGGGTCGGGAACGGGAAGGATTATGTCGGGCGGAGTGGAGGTCGGGGCACTGGAGATACCGCGAAGGTTTTTCGGGATGGCACGGAATATCGAGAACGGCGGGTCGGTCACGATTATCGCAACCATACTGGTCGATACCGGCTCGCGGATGGACCAGCTGATTTATGAGGAATTTAAGGGGACGGGCAACAGCGAGATAGTGCTTGACCGTTCGCTTGCGGAGAAGAGGATATTTCCGGCGATAAATCTGGCTGCGAGCGGGACGCGAAAGGAAGAAAGTTTATACGGCGAGGAGGACATGAGGAAGCTTTCTATGATGAGGCGGGTACTGTCGAATTATAAACCCGGAGAGGTGATAGAATCGCTTGAGAAGCTGTTGAAAAAATATCCGACCAACGAAGAATTTCTGCAAAGTCTGTCTGGGTAAAAAAATCTTTGCCGATGCTGTTTAACTTATGAAGACATACAGCAATACTTTCATCGGGTGGGTATCTTCAGCTTCATCCCAACAGCAAGATTCTCGCCGTCAGCTGAAACATTAGGATTTAATTTTATTATTTCTTTGTAGCGATTACCATCACCAAGCTGACTTGCCGCAATCTTCCAAAGGCTGTCACCATCTTTTACGGTGTACAGCTTTGCAGCACCTGGGACGGAGTTGCCGTCTGATACAGCGGCTGTCTTTTTATTCTCTGCCGCGGCGGTAACAACTTCCCCTGCTGCCGGGGCCGGGTGGTTAAGTTTTTCAAGCTCGCTTTTAGCCTGCTGCAGTTCGATTTTAGCCCGCTGCGTTTCGTTATTTAACCGATTTACAGTGAGGTCGTAATTACTAATTCTTTTCTGTGACGCTACCTCTGACTGCTGCAGCTTTGACTGCAAATCGGCAATCGCTGCTTTGCTCTTTGAATTTGTTATCATTACACCAGATGCCAGACCAACTCCGAGTCCGACTATTGCGACAATCGCCTGTACAACTTTTTGATTCATTTTTAACTCATTTCAAAATAATGTTTCCGAAATTATTTACCAGATTATACAAACTTTCGGCCTGTAGGTCAAGAAATTCGAGAAACACAAATCTTTCTGGTGCACGTCAAGATACAGGTAGAAAAATTGCGGGGGTAAATTTTAAACAACCATCGCGTGTGCACCCAGGGGTTGTCTCTGGTGGACCTGCTCGACGAAGGCCTCAAGGCGAGTAGTCAGGGTCGAATCTTCCTGGCCATCGAAGCTCAAATTCAAAATCGGCATATTATCACAATCGGCACTTATACGCCTTGTCTGGGTGTTGACGATGGTCGAAGGCATACAGCTAAAGGGCATCGCATTGACTACGCCGCCGAAGCCCTGATGGTGATACTCAATTGTCTTGCCTATACTGAGGATAGCTTCGCCTTCAAACGAATGATGCAGATAGGGTTTAGCCAGCTCAATTACATGAGCCATCGGGCCTTCAGACAAGCTCAATTGATTTTCGAGGCCAGATGCACGAAGCATTTTCTCCAACGGTTTAGCGAGGTCTTTTTCAATTCTGCGCTGGATGTAGTCCTGAAAGACATTTGTGAACCAGTCCCGATAATCGCCCTTGCGTCTGGCAGAGAGACTCCTTGTGAAGTTGGTGTAGTAAATCCACTCAGCCAGCGAGGCCAGGTCGCAAACGGCGCCGAGGGCCTCGAGGCGGGCGATAAGATCGCTGTTGGCGAAGGGATGGCTGCGGACATAAATTTCGCCGATTATTCCAATTCTCGGCTTTCGGACACTGCCATTCAGCTTGACGGCTGCAAAATCCTTTGCAATGGATTCCATCAGCCGACGCATCTGAGGGAGGCTGAAGCCGTGCTCGACCGCCTGTGTCCACTGATTGAGGGAATGGTCGTAGACCTGCTGGGCCTGCCGGGGAGATGCGGCGAAAGGCCTAACTCGCAAAATAAGCTTCCGCAATAAATCTATACCCACGACGGCGACCCAAACATCTTTCATGAATTTCGTTGTGTTTGAGCCGACGTCTTTTGTGAACTCCTTGTAGAAGCCGCTATCCTGGTTCGGCGCGATGACGGGGACATCTTCCGCGCCGGCGTATTTGAGGATAAGGCGGTGGAGGCAGCTATACATTCCAAACCTGCAGGGGCCCGAGGCGGCGGGCATAAAGAAAGCAGCTTTGGCTGGGTCAAATCCCTTTGCCCCGATAACTTTGAGCATATCGCCGCTGGTAATGGTGCAGGGGAGACATTCTTTTCCAGAGGTGAAGGCCCTACCCTGTAACAGTGCGGCTTCGTCGGCCAACGGCATAACCTCGGCCGGCTGACCATAAGCCCTGAAGCAGGCGGCAACGCCGTAAGCGCAATCGCCCATATAGGGGATATACAATGTTCGTTCGCGGCTAACACCCTCTGTGACGGCAGGCTTTTGGGTGATGGGCTTTTTCTCCTTCACTAAGGGATGGTAATGCTTCAGGCTGTCAAGAAATGCCTCGAGGCGGGTAATTACGCCTGCGTCGGCGGAGTGCTCATCAAGTTCCAGCAGCAGGCAGGGTTTTTGAGCCATTATGTCTTTGAAGAATGTCAGGAGGAACGAATCCGGCCCACAGCTAAAGTTGGAGAGGTAAATTGCGAAAAGGCGCGGGTCTATTTTGATTATCTCAGCAGCCCTTAGGATTTTCTGACCATACGACCAGTAGACCTGTTCGTGGAGCGACAAGTCGCTCAAGGGCGCGTTGTCGAGGGCAAGCATATCCATAGGTATAACCCTGACCCCAAGCTCGTCGAACTTTTTTGACAACTGCAGGTTAAGCCCCTCGTCGCAGCCGTTATATGGCCGCGAAACAAGCACAAACAGCTTTTGTTCAGGTCCGAGCTGGTCGAGAATTTCTTTGCCCTTATCCAGCATTGCCCGCTCAAATTTTTGCTGGGCAGCAAGTCCTTTTTCGAGGGCCTTTCGGACAGATGAGGCGGAAACTCCCAGCATCCGGCCGAGAGCGGCGAAGCTTTTTTGCAAAAGTTTTTGTCCCTCGCCCATACGAATGGGTGCGGTAAGAATTTTTGTATCTCCCAGCTTGTTGCCAAAGGCGGCCTGTGCCTGATAGACCAGCGACTGGACATAGGGACACAATTGATTGGACTTATTCTGGGGGAAGACGGCCGTCATAGAAACAACGCTCGGCAGAAAGATGTAGTCAACCTTTTTTTGAATCAGCTCGGCGATGTGGCCATAGGCAGCTTTGACGGGGAAACACGGCTGAGCGTTGACGGACTCGACGCCCATACGAATTATTCGTTTGTCGGTCCTGCCGGAGATTATACAATCGAAGCCCATTGCCTTGAAAAACTGAGAGAACAGCGGCAAAAGCTGCCAATTTGTCAGCGCCAGAGGAATGCCTATTGAGGTCTTTGCTTTTTGCTTTTCGGGGTGCTTGTCGTTCAGACCAGCGCATTCAAACAACATCTGCTTTCGATACTCAAATGCGTCGAGGCCTTTTATTTTTGCCGTTTTTTTCTTCAGATTGTACCTGTCGCACCGAGAGCCGTAATACAGCGGTTCGGCATCGGGCAACTGGACCTTTTTAATTTCGCAGTGGTTGGGGCAATGCTCGCAAGTGAAAGACTCGACCTGATATTGAATGGAGCAGACGTTTTCGAAGCCTCTGAAGCTGCTTTTAGCTGCGCCGCTTTTTTTAATATGGTCAGCGGCGATGGCAGCTGCGCCAATAGCGCCTGTCACCTCGTGATGGTCTGGGACCATAACGGGCTTTCCGACAACCTTCTCGAAAGCGGCCCAGACGGCCTTATTAAAAGCCGTTCCGCCCTGGAAGCAGATGTGGCTGCCGATTTTTCTCCTGCCGACGACGCGATTGAGATAATTTTCGACGAT
>CAIYOL010000174.1 GCA_903927855.1 uncultured Planctomycetota bacterium | reverse complement strand
GAGTTGGTCCACCCATAGACGCCTGTGTAGTAGGTGCCACCGTTAAGGCCGCCACCCCAGAGTTGGCCTTGGTCAGAAATACCACTATTGTAGTGACCCTCGATGTCCACGGTGCCAAGAAGTGTCGCATTTGCTGGAATTGTGCCAAATACGGTTATTGCGGCCAGAAATGCCAAAAACCAAACCCTCGCTCTTTTCATCTCTCTTCTCATCACTCAATCCTCTCCTTTATTGCAGGCCATAACGCAGGAAGTTATAACCTACTGACTCGTACATTAAGTATTAGCTACCCTATAGTACATCACACCCCCTCCGCAATGTCAATCGTGGTAACTACGGGATTTTAGCTTAATTCGCCTTTTTTCGGACTAATCCTTAAAAATCCTCATTTCTGGCCCAGAAATGAGGCAAGATTCATCAAAATCGGCTCTTAGCCTCTATCTGAGGAACTTACGAAACGCTGTACTAAACACTACGTGCAAAGCTTCGGGGATTGGCAAAATTGAAGGGCCACGCCGTACTTGTTAGAAGACAAAGTGTCGCTGAGGTTAGAGGTCCTCAAGACCTTCGCAAAAGCTGCAATCTTACCGCCAAATTCGAGCAAACCTGCCGTAGGAGGTATTGACAGTTCTACCTTTAAGAGGTTGTCCGGCATAAAGGCATCATCCGCAGTCTCAAAATACAAACCGCCCGGACTTACATTCACCGTACAGCCTTTATGGAGCTTCTCCGCTGCCGAACCAACCTTCCGACATGATAAATCAAGCGTTATTGGTAATCGCTTAAACTTCCGCTTTTCAGAGCCATACATCACCTGCCTCCTTGCTCAATTTTCGATTATTCCTTACGACCAATAACTGTGCAAAGCATATACCAAAACAAATGATGAGCAAATAGCCCATTTTTACTTTTACAAGTACTTGTCCGCCATAAAGTTAAACAGAATTAAAACCCCATCTGCGGTAAGTTCGGCCGGGAAGATATTCATAATGTTGCGAAATAACAACGTCAGATGTCCATTTCTGTGGTTTAAGTCAAACACAAGGACCGAAAAAATCTGTTTAGTTGCTTATTCTATGGAATGTTGCGCTTTTTATTAAACAAGCAGCCCTTTCAATCCGAAAAAAGAACAGACATGTTGCTTTTTCACAACGTCTATACGCGATAATGTGGAGATAAACTTATTATCCGAGCTATGACAAGCCGCAAGAAATTACCATCTGAAAAGGCAGACATCATCGAAAAGGCCAATATTCAGAGACAGTTAGCCGACACTGAAAGACTGGCTACCCTCGGCAAGCTCACTTCTAAAGTGGCACACGAGTTAAATAATCCTATGGATGGAATACTGCGATATATCAATCTTGCGATGAGAATTGTTGAGCAGGAAAATCTCGAAAAAGCCAAAGAATACCTAACACAGTGCCGCAAGGGACTTATGAGAATGATCCAAATCGTAAGTGAGCTGCTGGAATTCTCTCGCAGCACCTACGCGCCATTTGAACACATCAGAATAGAGCAGATTATTGAAGATGCTGTAAAAACAATGGACACCAGAGCTGAAACCTCGAATGTCCGGATATTATCGAGCTATGCCGCCGGTATACCAGAAATCCCAAGCGGCAATTTATTTCAGGTCTTCTGTAACCTCATAAAGAACGCGCTGGATGCAATGCCGGATGGCGGGCAGCTTCGCGTCTCCACGCGCCTTGCAGCAGATAACACCGCTGTCGTGGAGTTTCGTGACACGGGAGCCGGCTTCGCCCCAGAAAATGCCAAAGTCATATTCGAGCCGTTCTTTACTACAAAAGATAAAGGCAAAGGGACGGGCTTGGGATTGGCAATATGCAAAGACATAATCGAAAGATACAACGGCCGAATAACTGCTGAAAATGCGCCCGGAGGCGGCAGTATTTTCACCGTATATCTGCCTGCTGCGCCAACAGGAAGCCCATAAAAGCTGACAGGGATTACTATGAGAGAAAAGAATATTCTTGTTGTAGACGACGATAGAATCATACTGGATTCGCTGTGCGAATTTTTATCACTCGAAGGATTCAGAACAAAAGGTGCCGAGACGTTAAAGGCCGCTTTAGCCGAGTTGGAAAAGCAAAGCTACAGTCTCGTCATAACTGACATTAATCTTCCGGATGGAGACGGCTTCGAATTATTAGACGCCGTCGAAAAAAACTGTCCGCAAACAGTGGTAATCGCGATAACCGGCTATGGCAGCATTGAAAGCGCAGTCAAGGCAATCAGGCAAGGTGCCTACGAATACCTTACCAAGCCGATTGTCGACGACGAGCTGCGGCTGGTGGTGGAAAGAGCGATTAAACAGCAATCGCTTATGAGTGAAAACGAAAACCTGCGATTACAGCTCGAACAAAAATACAGTCTGGAAAACATAATCAGCCATGACTACAAAATGGCTAAAATCTTCGAACTCATAGAGGCCGTTGCCGACAGCAAAACAACAATACTAATGGCAGGCCCCTCAGGCACCGGCAAAAGTATACTGGCAAGAGCGATACACCAGCGCTCGAGTCGAAGGGACAAGCCCTTTGTAGAAGTCGGCTGCGGCGCTCTGCCGGAAACACTGCTTGAAAGCGAGCTATTCGGGCATGTTAAAGGTTCGTTTACCGGCGCGGTAAGCAATAAGGAAGGCAAATTTCTGGCGGCAAATAACGGTACTATTTTCCTCGATGAGGTTGCCAACGCTTCACCGGCCCTTCAGGCCAAGCTCCTGCGGGTTCTGGAGGACAGGCAGTTTGAGCCGGTCGGCAGTAATAAGACTGAAACCGTCGACACGCGGATATTACTTGCTTCAAACAAAGATTTGAATGAAGAAGTAAAGCAAGGCAGATTCCGGGAAGATTTGTATTACCGGATAAATGTGGTAACGATAGACCTGCCGCCTCTGTGCGAGAGAGTAGGCGACATTCGGCTGCTGGCAAAATATTTTCTGCAGGTTTACTGCGCACAAAACAACAAAGAAAAGCTCGGCATTACCAACGAGGCGATGGAATATCTGGAGCGTTATCCCTGGCCTGGGAACGTGCGCGAGCTGGAAAACACAATTGAACGTGCGGTTCTCCTGAGTAAAGATAAATTCATCGGTCCTCTCGATTTGCCAAATTCAATCAAACAGGACCGGCAGCAAAAGGTGTATAACCCGATGAGTTTAAAGGAAGCGATGGCTAAACCGGAGAAGAATCTTATCCATCAGGCCCTTGAAGCCAATCACTGGAACAGGCAGGAAACCGCAAAAGTATTACAAATAAACCGCACAACTTTATACAAAAAAATGAAGCAATACGGCCTCGACGCCGAGGCTGAACGATTAGGCTTGACTTAATATTTGATTATTAAAGGATTTTAATTATGAACCAGAAACAGTTTATTGCGATGTGGGGCGGAATAACAGCTATCGTATTAGCAGGCCTTAACGTGATATGGTATTACGGCCTTGTATATGCTTACGGCTTCTTCACGTGGGTGTTCATAGTGGCACTGGTAACAGCCGGCCTGATTTATTCCTTCAAAGGCGGAAACAACCGAAAGATGAAAAATGCAATCCAGGATATACGAGGTAGTCTTCTCAGAAAAAAACAATCCAAAATTAAAACCGACGACTATGATAAGGACAAACACCCCATACACAACGAGAGTTG
>CAIYOL010000173.1 GCA_903927855.1 uncultured Planctomycetota bacterium | reverse complement strand
TTGTAAACCGGCCAATATACCGCAACAATTGCCGCGACAAGGCAAACACATATCAGCAAAGAATGGTACTTGTGGGATAGCCCATTCATCTTTTCAAAATCACCACGAATTTATTAATCCTTAAACTCAAATTTTTTGCCCGTTAGTTTCTCGTATGCCTCGAGGTATTTTTTGCTTGTCTTTTTCACAACGTCATCAGGCAACTCAACCCCCGGTCCGGACTTGTCAAAATTTATACTCTCCAGGTAATTGCGGACAAACTGCTTGTCGAAGCTCTCTTGGTCTCTGCCCGGCTTATATTTGTCCGCCGGCCAAAAACGCGAAGAATCAGGCGTCAGAACCTCATCAACCAGAATAACCCTGCCGCCGATAACTCCCCACTCAAATTTCGTATCAGCCAGGATTATACCCTTGCTCTCGGCGTATTCGCCTGCCCTTTTAAAAATCATTATGCTGTTATCGTGCACGAATTCCGCCCGCTCGGCGCCGAGAATTTCCACGCACTTCTCGAAGCTGATATTCTCATCGTGCGTTCCCCTCTCCGCCTTGGTCGAAGGTGTGAAAACAGGTTCCGGCAGCTTTTCGCACTGACGCAGGCCGGCCGGTAACTTCTGTCCGCAAACTGTCCCTCTTTCCTTATATTCTTTCCAGCCTGAGCCGGCCAGATACCCTCGCACAATGCACTCAACAGGCAGAATCTCGGCCTTTTTAACCAGCATACTCCGCCCGGCTAACTGCTTCTCGAAGTTGCAAAAAGGCGCAGGGTAATTGCTTACTTTGTCACTAATCAAATGATGGTCAAGGTCGTCGCTCAGAAAATCAAACCAGAATTTTGAAATCTGTGTCAGGATAATTCCTTTATAAGGTATGCCGTTGGCCATAACCACATCGAAGGCGCTTATCCTGTCGGTCGCAACTATCAGCAGCTTGTCGCCCAAGTCGTATATGTCGCGGACCTTGCCTCTTATCGGCTCATACCCTGCTATATTTGTCTGCAAAACCGTTTCCATAAAAACCCCGCCAAAAATATCTTCAATTACCCTGTATCACTTGTCCCGCTCTATGCGAGATCCAACGTATTCGAATATTTTTCCCCTTACATTGTTAATATCATCGGTCTTCGGCAGAAAATCAAATATTTTTTCAAGGAACCTGCGACGTTTTATCCGTTTCAGCGTCGCCGTAAAATTCACATCATAGACCCATCCAAGCTGACAAAGCATCATATCATTCAGCGTTCGCAGCGTACTGTAATCTATCCGCCGACCGCGCAGAAGCCCTTCGACCACCTCGGCAGAACACCACGGCTCATCTGGGAATTCCAGCCCCAGCTTAAACTTCTCCGGGTTATCTCTATATTGTCTGGAGTATCCCAACACTACGTAAAATATATCCAGTTTATCAGCGTCCCGTATCAATTTCGAAAACAGTAATTCCTCCTCTTCCAAATCAGCCGGCAGTTCCATCATACCGTGGTGTTCAATCGCTTTTTCAACCAATTCCTTTTCTCTTCTGTCCAACTGCTCAAGCACCTTCTCCCGGCGAAGGACCTCCACTCCCAAAAGACAATGGTTCAAGCTTTTGAAATCGCTATATGTCCGGTGTTTGACAAACTGCTCGAACCGCCCGATATCATGAAAAAGTGCTATCGTATCAGCTATGCGCTTTTGATTCTCTGTTAGGCCCAGCTCGCCTGCCAGATACGACATCTCTTCACAGACCCGCTGGCTGTGTTTTTCTTTCAGTTTCAAATTGGCGTTTATAGACTCATCATCGCCGTAAAAGCCGGCCACGTAATTATCAAACCACGCCCTGAATTTATTCAACTGCTCCTGCTTCATAGTCCTTTACTTCTTATACCTGTCTTCTCTGTGACTTTTCTCTTTCGTTCCTTCCGAGCCGCAATTATACTGATTGACGATGGAAATGAAAGCATAAGGAGAACAAGATGCCCAACGTTAAAGATATCATTGTAAAAAAACCCTCGGCAGCCGAAGAAGCAACCTGTAAAACTTGGCCTATCTGGAAGTGCGGGCCGAGCACTTTCAAATGGGAATATACAGAGAAAGAGACCTGCCTTGTGCTTAAAGGCGAGGCAACGATAACAGACGGCACAAATTCGGTAAGTTTCGGTCCCGGCGACCTTGTGGTTTTCCCTAACGGCCTGGAGTGCACCTGGAACATAACTGAAGCGGTAACAAAACACTACAACTTCGGCTAAAACTCGTCATTGCAAGGCCGTATGCCGTAAGGCATCCCTTACGGAAAGCCGCGGCAATTGACACGAAGTGTCATCCCCGAGTGTTGCTCCCTTGGCCAAGAACAGGGGACCCAATAATTCAACCCCAATCCGAAAGCCTGCCGGTTTATCCGGCAGGTCACTTCAACCTGCGACCCTCGACTAATATGCCCGATGATAAAAACCTGTAAATTAACGGAACACTTACCCCCTTTTGCGCATCTTATAATATGGAAATTAGCGTTTTTCTCTTGATTTTACGGCTTAGGAAGTGGTAGAATACAATATATCACAACACCACGACGAGGAAGCGGTTAATGGAAATAAATAGGCCTGCGGCTATGGCTATTGCTTGAAGGAGATGGAGATATGAGAAAGATAGTTTTGGCGGTTGGGTTTTTGGTGTTTATAATTGGAACAGGAGCGTTTGGCGATACTGTTGAATTGCCCCTGAACTGTACTGGGACGTATGATATAAACACGCCATATTGGATGAGCAATTTCGACTTGGGGGTTACTTTTAGCGAGATTTCGCATGTTTACATCGACTGGTCAGGTGAAATCACCGCCGGTCGGGCAATTTACTATACCGACCCCTGCAACCCGTTTCCACAGGAAGTGGGAATCTATGCGTCCCTAGGTGACAATCCTTATTCTCGATATGTCCCAGTTTTGGGAGGCGAGCAAACTTACCCTGCGCCGGAGCCTTTCAACTGTGTTTCGGAGTTTAGACTTATAGGTTCCTCTACTTGGTCGGACCTGCTCGATGGACAGGGAGCGATAAGAGTTCAGTATACCGAAGTTATAATGATGAACGGAAGTTACATCGAGCATGGTTCGGTGGTGCTTGACAGTGCCCAGTTAGTGTTTGATGGGACTGTCGTTCCTGAGCCAGCTACTCTTGCATTGCTTGTCCTTGGATTTGCGCAAATTATTCGACGAAGAAATTATAGCCCGCCTTCGGCGGACAAGTCACAATAACAAAGATTAATCCGTATATTCGGAACTGGTCAGTCACGTTCAAACAAGGAAAGATTTTTGTATGGAGGACCACCCATGTCTAAGAATATCATTGTGTCCGCAGTTACTTTGTCTTTTGTATTCATATCGTCATCTGCCTTTTCAGACGAGCCACCTTGCGTCCCCGGTGAGGTCATAGTTCAACTTGCACCAAAAGCTGGCGGCGAGTACCCACTGGCCGTGGATGTAGATGCCTTAGTAACCTCTGCCTGTAAGGGCACGGTCAAAGCTATATCGAGATTTGTTGCGGGTTCGATACTTGTTAAAATTCCAGATGATTTATCTGTAGAAGATGCAGTTTCACAATTTAAAAATACTCAGGGGGTGCTATATGCGCAACCGAATTATATCTACCATGCTTTTTCAACCTTCCCCAATGACCCCTGCGGTCCTGTTCCTAATGGTGGTAAACAATGGGGATTACACAATACTGGCCAAACTGGCGGAACACTTGATGCCGATATCGATGCTCCTGAGGCTTGGGATATCGCCACCGACAGTAACATTATCGTTGCCGTTATAGATTCCGGCGTTGACTATACCCATCCTGACCTTGCTGCAAACATGTGGCATAATCCCGGTGAAATCCCCGGTAATGGCATAGACGACGATAACGACGGCTTTATAGACGATATTTATGGTTACGATTTCTGCAACAACGATAGCAATCCGATGGATGACTTCTATCACGGCACTCATTGCGCAGGGATAATAGGTGCTGTTGGTAACAATGCTCTGGGCATAACGGGCGTTTGCTGGAACGTGAAGATAATGGCCTTGAAGTTTTCGGATGAACTTGGCAATGGAAATACTTGGAATGCGAAAAATTCTATTACTTATGCTGTCGCAATGGGTGCAAAGGTACTCAGCAATTCGTGGGGTTCGTATCAGTATGATGGTGATCTGAAAAGTGCCATCGATGCCGCAAATGCAGCAGGCGTATTGTTCATAGCGGCTGCAGGTAACGATGGTTACTCATATCCGGGTTATCCAGCCCGTTTCGATTGCAATAATATCATCTCCGTAATGGCTTCTGATTCGAATGATGTACGGGCGGTATGGTCAAGTCAGTCCAGCTCAAACTGGGGACCTAATTCCGTTGATTTGGCTGCACCTGGGTCGGCTATCCTAAGCTGTGTGCCGTATGGACAATACTATTATCTGAACGGGACATCAATGGCTACTCCGTTTGTTTCAGGGGCTTGTGCGCTCGTCTGGTCGATGAATCCGTCGTTAAGCCATCTGCAGATTAAAAACATCATTCTCAATTCTGTCGACAAAAAACCTGCTTTGAATGGCCTTTGTGTTACAGGAGGCAGGCTGAATCTCTTTAACGCTCTCGCCATCGTTAATGCATCAGGTTTATTTCTAAGTAAGGTTGATGATATAAATGACAGCAATGGCGTCCTCCCCGGCGGTTCTATACACTATACTATCAGTTACCACAATCCGCCTGTCGGCGACCCGAACTATATAGGGGACGTCAACAATGCGGTAATTACAGATTTCCTTCCCCGTGACCTTGCCTTCGTCTCCGCCTCCGGTCCAAATAGTGTTTATCACCCCAAAACCCACACCGTTACATGGAACATCGGCACATTGGAGCCGAATGAATCTGGTTCTGTTACGCTGACAGTAAAAGTAAATGATTGTATTGCTGAGTACGGCACAATAGCAAACCTATGTAAAATCAGCGGTGGCAAATGGTCCCGCTGGGCCCGTGAAAATACGCCTGTCCTCTGTGCAAACGGCCCCACCCCGACTTGCGGGGAATTATCTGATTTTTTGTGCACTGGCGACCCTAACCTTAACCTCACTTGGTGTCCGGGACGTTTTGCGGTTGATGTTAACGGCCACGAAGTCTACTTCGGCACCAATTTCAACGATGTTTACGACGCCAACAACTCCTGGCCTATTGGCGAGGTCTATAAAGGCACGGTTACTAATCTCTCTTATCCAATCTCATTCAGCAGCCTTCACGTGGGTACAACCTACTATTGGCGGATAGACGAAGTTAATACTGCTAATCCGGACGTACGCTGGAGGGGTAGTGTATGGAGCTTTACGACAGATTGTAATATCGTGGACAATTTTAACTCGTATGGGTCCTCCTCCTCGGCTCTGAGGGCTGTATGGAGGGATGGTGTGAATCCTGGTGGTAACGGTACCAAATCGGAAGTTTATATTTATCCTACGGACCCGAGTCGCGGTGGACCACTGTCTCAGTCGATGCACTACGTGTACAAGAATCAGTCCTCTCCATTCTATTCTAAGGCCGAAGCAACTATCGGTACTGGAAATGGTAAATTGCATATCGGCTCAGACTGGCTTGATATGGGTGCTGAAGTATTGTCGCTGTGGTTCTATGGCAAAGCAGAAAATGACGCCAACCAGAAGATGTATATAACACTGACCGATGGCTCCTCGAAGAGTGCGAAAATACTATACCACGGCGATATGAACGACGTAAGGGAGACAGAGTGGCACCAGTGGAATATTGTCCTGCAGGATTTTGTTGACATCAATAACGTGGACTTGTCCAATGTTTCTAAAATTGCTATCATCTTCGGTAATGGAATCCCCGCTATAAACACTGGTGAGGTAATTTTTGAGGATATCCGGCTGTATTTAAAGAAGTGTTTTCCCGGCTCCTATCCGGTAGGCGACTTTGAGCCGGATTGCGATGTTGACTTTTATGATTTTGCAATTTTCGCCCAGGCCTGGCTGACAAGCTCAGGACAGCCAAACTACAATCCCGTCTGTGATATCTCAGTACCTCACAATGGTATAATCGATGCAAACGACCTTGCCCGCTTCTGTGATTATTGGCTCTGGCAGGAAGTCGGAAGAGAGGAATGGACATCGATGAACTTAGGCTTCGGCGAAGACCTTTACGCATCACCGCCGCCCAGTGGTGAGCTTGCTGAATCCACTGAGCAATCTCAATTCGAGTCTGAGCCTGAATCCCAACCCGAAGTCCTTGGGACTCCTAACGGAGAAGAACCCCAGCCGGCTCCCGGCATCTGGCTGGTTTACGATGGAAATACGCTTCCCGCCCCCGGCGATGAAATCACCGTTTACATCCACTCAGACCCGTTGCTGCTTGCTATGGGGGCAGCCATCCAAATCGCGGGTGACGCCAATCTCACCTCCGCTATGAGCAAAGACGACTGTAACAGCTTCGGCTGGGATACTGACTGGAACACCGACCCCTATATTGACCCCGATGGCTGGTTCATCATTAACGGCATCTCTTGGGATTGTACTGTAAACGGCACCGTCGGCTACTTCAAATTCCGTTACAACTCCGGCGAGGTTATTGTCTCCTTCACTGAGGATACCTGCGCCTTCGATGCCTATTGTCAGTCGGTCTTGTTCTCTTCCCAGCCTCTGATTTTCGGCGACCCTAACCAGAATTAGAACTAAAACATGTGCTTAAAAAATCTCTGTCTAAAAAAATTCGCGTCTATTCGTGGTTAATTTCCCTTGACTTTCGCCCGAAATTTGGTATAATTCCCACCAGTCCCTTAGGGACGACAAATCGCCCAGCAGGGCAAGGTTTCAGGTCCAGCAGGTCCAAGTCAAACAATCATTAGTAAGTCTTAAACCTGTGGCGAGCGAAGTCGAACCATCGCAAATGGTTTTAAACTACTTTGGGGAATAACTAATGAGCGGTTTCCAATAACCAATTGATACTGTCTATAATTTACTTCTCTGCCTGCCCTGAGCGCAGTCGAAGGGTTTTCTCTGTGGCTGAAATTTTATCTGCTGCGACAGAATCGGAGATTGTCTATCTTGAAAGGAAAAATCAATCAAAATGAACAAAATTATACCAAACAAAGCCAATTTTCAAAATGCCTAAAATGATTATAACCCTATCAATAACAATAACTAACAACAAAAAAGAGCGTTCAATCAACTATCAAAAACAAACCCAATCAAAGCCAATTTTTAAAGGGCAGGCAGGGCTAAATAGTTTTTTCCATTTTGTAATCGTCCATTACAAAGCCACCGCCGATGTCGGTAACAAGAGAATCCGTTATAACAAAGCCGAGTTTTTTATAAGCGTTAATTGAACCAGTATTATTCTTATTTACCGTAAGGGTTATTTTAGGAAGGCCGTTGTCCCTTGCGAGCGTTTCAATAAATTTCAAGGCGCATCCGCCATAACCCTTGCCACGATTTTCAGCGGTGATATATAATTTGCTCAGGAACAATTCTTTCTGCTGCGGGATGACTGCAAAATATCCGACCCAATTGCTATCTCTATCGGCAAGTAAATAATAAAGGTAATCTTGCTTTTCTATTTGATTTGAAATGACACCTCGCGATTGAAACTTTTTGAGCATATACTCCACCTGGGGACTGCCTATGATGGGAACAAAATACTCGCGCCAGATGCTATGTGCTAGGGCTTCAATAGCTGAAACAAGGTTCTCATCTGAGACTTTTACTATTTTTATCTTTTTCACTGTTTCGGGTAATATTTATCGATGGTTTGGCGGACTTCGTTGAGCCAATTTTTTCTCTGCTGGGGGGAGCTTATCACTATGACGCTGAACGTTCTTCGATGGAAAGCCGGTATGCCGCATAAGTTGAAGATGCAATTCTTCCACAAGGTTTCAAGGGGGTCACCGAATACTTTCTTTTCTCTTTTGGTCTCAGTATTGGAGGTATTGAATACAATTGCTGATTTGGCCTTTAACAGGCCAATCGGCACACCTTCGCCTTTGTCACCCTCGCGGAATTGGTAGGCGACACCCGGCCGAAGGACTCTGTCTATCCAGCCTTTTAAAACAGCAGGGGGCTGGCCCCACCAATTTGGGTGAATAATGATAATACCCTGGGCTTGGAAGATTTCCTTACAATGCTTTTCAATTTCGGGCGGCAGGACGGCCCCTTTGGGGAATTCTTCGGAAGGCAAAAGGGGAGCGAAATTTTCCTGATATAAATCGTGGAAGTAAACCTTGTGGCCATTTTCATTGAGCGTTTTGATGGCAACGGTTGCTATGGCGTGGTTGAAACTTTCCTGAGAGGGGTGAGCAAGTATAACCGATATTTTCATCACGGCGATATTTCCTTAACGTTTTTGTTATTTCTGCCAGTATAAGAAGTTCCTGCCGAGTGGTCAATCAGTCGTTAGCAGCCGACAGGGGGATAGATTTATGCAATAAATAGGGGTTTTGGTGCGTCTATACTATGTTAAAAGCTTGATTTGGAGGGCGGTTTTTTGATATAATGGCGCAATACGGGTTTAGCTTGCTTCAATCAGGGGAAAGGTGGGAAAACTTGCCCAATAAGAGGAGCGGTGTTGTTAAAAAGCCGATTAAAGGGGTATGGCGGCAATAATTTCATTTGGAAATAGATGATGGAAAGTAGCGGCTCAATAACAGGAAAAAGGCGTTTTTTACGGCCTAAGTTTTTGGCTTTGATAGGGGCGATCGTGATTCTGCTGATAGGGGCTGCGGTCGTAGCATTTAATCATTCCAACTCGAAGATGGCCGTAACCGGTGAGGCATCGACTTTTGCGGTTGAAAAAAGGCCATTGACAATAAGCGTAACCGAATCGGGGACAATACAGGCACGCGAGCAGATAATTCTCAAGTGCGAGGTTGAAGGCAAGACCACTATTCTTACTTTAGTGGAGGAGGGGACGCGAGTCAAGAAAGGTGATTTGCTGGTAGAACTTGATGCGAGCACATTATTAGACGCGAAGGTCGACCAGCAAATCCGGGTTCAGAATGCAGAGGCGTCTTTTGTTGGGGCACGAGAGAATTTAGCCGTAGTTGAAAACCAGGCGAAGAGCGATGTTGACCAGGCGAAGCTGACGCTTGACTTTGCCAAACAGGATTTGAAGAAATATGTCGAAGGGGAATCTCTGAATCAGCGCAAAGAGATGGAGTCGCAGATTACGCTGGCGAAGGAAGAGCTTCAGACGGCGGAGGAGAAATTAAACTGGTCAAAGAAACTTTACGAGAAGCAATATATTTCACAAACTGAATTGCAAATTGACGAACTATCCGCACACAAGAACAAACTGAACGTTGAGCTGGCTGAGAACAACCTGCGTTTACTCGAAGAGTTTACCCATCCGAGGAATTTGGCGAAGCTCGAAAGCGACGTTAACCAGGCGGATATGGCTTTGGAGCGGACAAGCCGCAAGGCGAAAGCGAACGTTGTTCAGGCGGAGGCAGACCTTAAGGCGAAAGAGTCAGAATTCGAGAGGCAGAAGGACAAGCTGAAAAAGAACGAGGAGCAGATTGCCAAGACAAAGATTTACGCGCCTGCTGACGGATTGGTGATTTATGCGACCAGCGCAAAAACACAAGGGTTTCGCGGCAGTCAAGAACCGCTGACTGAAGGCAGTACAGTTAACGAGCAGCAGGAGCTTATTTACCTGCCGACGGCATCGGCGGTGAAAGCGGTGGTGAAGGTGCATGAAACCAGTCTTCAGAAGGTGAAGGCGGGATTGCCTGTGAAAGTTACGGTTGACGCGCTGCCGGGGAAGACATTTACCGGCCGAGTTGAGAAGATAGCGCCATTGCCTGATGCACAAATGATGTGGATGAATCCCGACCTGAAGGTGTATAATACGGAGGTTTATCTTGACGGCGAGGGCGATTATCTTCGGACTGGGATGAGCTGCAAGGCGGAAATCATTATAGAAAAGTATGAAGATGTAATACAGATACCGGTGCAGGCGGTCCTTCGCATTAAAGGCGAGCCAACAGTTTACGTGCAGAAGGGCGGAGGATTTGAGCCTCGCAAGGTTAAAATCGGTATGGACAATAACAGCAGGGTAAGAATCATCGAAGGATTGCAGGTTGGTGAGGTAGTTATGCTTACGCCGCCATTGGCCTCCGCCGCCGTTGAGCAGCAAAGTGCGGATGTAAACGTTGGTAAAGCGCCGTCCGGCGAATCAGCAGGAGAGCAAAAGGCACAGCCGAGCGCTACGGAAAACGTAAAAGAGGCGGAGACAAAGAAGGCCGAGGAGGAACGTCCAAAGGCAGGGGCGGAGCCGTCGCCGGAGCAGAAGATGCGAAAGCGATTTGAAAATATGTCAGAGGAAGAAAAGGCAAAGATGCGGGAGAAATTCGAGAATATGTCCGACGAAGAGAAGGCGGAGATGCGTAAAAGAGGGATGGGGCGTCGCCAAAAGCAGGCCGGGGAAGGCGAATGATACGTCAGGCGGAGTCCAATTCCGGTGTCGAGATAATCAAGCTGGAAGAAGCTCGGAAGATTTACTGGATGGGCAGTAGCGAGGTGAAGGCACTTGCCGGTGTGACGTTATCATTCAAAAGGGGCAGCTTCTGGGCTATAATGGGACCAAGCGGTTCCGGCAAAAGCACGATGATGAATGTGCTTGGATGCTTAGACCGTTTAAGCTCAGGGCGGTATATTCTCGAAGGGCAGGACGTTAGCACTCTTGAAGATGATTCACTCAGCGAGATGCGGCTGCGGCATCTGGGTTTTATTTTTCAAAGTTTCAATCTCATACCACAATTGTCGGTCCAAAGAAATATCGAGCTTCCGCTTTACTATTTAGGTTGGGAAGCTGAGAGCAGCGCCGAGCGAGCGAGGGAGCTTGCCGGGAAAGTGGGGCTGGGAGACCGGTTGCATCATCGTCCGTCGGAGCTGTCGGGTGGTCAGATGCAACGGGTAGCGATAGCGAGGGCGCTGGCGAATGACCCGCAGATTATTTTTGCAGACGAGCCCACAGGTAATCTCGACACAGCGACAGGGAAAGAGATTCTTGCATTGCTGACGGAGCTTAACGGACAGGGCAAGACGATAATAATGGTGACGCACGAGATGGATGTAGCGGCGTACGCAAAGCAGCGGCTTCATATGCTGGATGGTGTTGTAGACCGCATTGAGGGGGGCGACTAATGAGACAAATCAAGCTTGCCCGTAATATTCTGCTTGGTATTGAAGACCTGCTTCTGCACAAGCTGCGTTCTTTTCTTACGACGCTGGGGATTGTTTTCGGGGTCGGCAGCGTAGTGGCGATGCTGTCGGTAGGGGAAGGTGCGAGTAAAGAGGCGATGGACCAGATTCGCAAGCTCGGCAGCAATAATATAATTGTCAATTCTATTAAGTCGGTAGAAGAGGAATCCACCAGCACGACCCATTCTCATTTGGCTATTTACGGGTTGACGTACGAAGATTGTGCGAGGGTGGCAGAGACCTTTAAGGCAATAAGACAGACGGCACCGGTGAAGCTTATACGCAAGGAAGGGCGTTTGGGCGAGAGAGCAATGGAACTGCGTGTAGTGGGAACATCGCCGGTGTGGTTTGATTTAGTGCAGAGACCTATTGTGGCGGGGCGGGTACTGATAGCTTCCGATGATAATGAGCGAGCGCCGGCGGCGGTACTGACGGAGCATGGTGCCAGGAAACTTCTGGCAGCAGAAAATACAATCGGTCAGTCTCTTAAGATAGGCGGCGACAGGTTTGAAATCGTCGGGATTGTCAAAAGCGAAAGCGGCCTGGCGGGCAACATTCAGATACCTGACCAGGAAGTGGACGTTTATATTCCAATCAATGTTGCGCGTTCGTATTTCGGAGACATAATGGCGAGAATGACATCCGGCTCATTCGAACGGGAAATGGTAGAACTTCATCAGATGATAGTTCAGGTTGATTCAACTGAAGATGTCGAGCCAACAGCGAAAGGAATAGAGGACATGCTGAAACGCTTCCACAAGAAGCAAGATTACCTTGTGAGTGTGCCGTTGGCGCTGCTGCGTCAGGCGGAAGCGACGAAGCGGACGTTTAATATTGTGCTGGGTTCGATAGCGGGAATCAGTCTACTGGTGGGTGGGATAGGGATTATGAATATCATGCTGGCATCAGTAACGGAGCGGACGCGTGAGATAGGGATTCGCCGAGCCATCGGCGCCAAGAGAAGACAGATTATCAGCCAGTTTTTGATAGAAACGGTTGTTCTTTCAATAATCGGGGGTCTTATTGGTATCGGGCTGGGGGTGCTGGTGCCATTTTTAATAACATATTTTTCCGATATGCCGACGGTCATCACGGCGGCGAGCATTGTGCTGCCGCTGGTGATAAGTTTCGGCGTCGGGATTATCTTCGGTTTGTATCCGGCGATTCGGGCCGCTAAGGTGGACCCCATAGTTGCACTTCGACACGAATAGCAAACGTGATTCGTGCAGCGTTTTTTCATCTTTATTAAATTTGATTTGGTCTTTTTCCTAAAATTGGTATAATAGCACTATCTTGCTGCGGAAGGGCAGAAATTAGCGTATTACAGGCGGTTTCAGATGGGTGAGAAGGCATTTAAAGCAGATTTTGCCGAAGAGAAGTTCGAAGAAATCGAGCGGGTTTTTCGCAAGCATTTTCAGCTCGGTCTTGAGACGGCGGACATAGACGGCAAAGAGATAAAAAGGATGTGCAGCGGAGACTGCTATCCGGAGTTTTGCCAGGTTGTTCGCGGCAGCGCCGCGGGCATCAGGAGGTGCAATAAGGAGCGAAGGCAGAGTCTGAAGATAGCGATAGAGACGGGGCAATCTTATATT
>CAIYOL010000172.1 GCA_903927855.1 uncultured Planctomycetota bacterium | reverse complement strand
GCGCAAGAAGGCGAGCGAGGTCGTGAAGGCTTGGGACGACAAGGCCCTGGTGCACAAGGTGTTCGACTTTTACGTGGTCGAGGTCGAATACGCCGTGCTCTGCACCATCGACAGCAAGAACCGCAGGGTGGATTTCCAGCTCGATCCCGAATACAAACACGACCTCGAGGACACGGCCGGTTACTTCCTCTTCGAGCCGGTCGACGACAAGATCACGCTCTTCACCTATGCCGCCACCAAGGTCCAGACCGGACTCAAGGTCCCGTTTTCCATCCAGAACTACCTCACCTTCCGCGACCTGCCCGACGTGGTCGCGAACGTGAAAATGAGGATCGAATCCGGTGGAACGTGGACCAAGGACAAATAACGGTGGATGACCGGCTTAAATACCGAAGAGAGGCCGGAGCAGGATGAGGCCCGACAAGATCAGTATGATAAAAACCAGTTTTCGGAAAGGGGCCTCGGAGATGTGGTCGTGCAGGATGTTCCCGAAATACGTCCCCAGGGCCACGCCCGGCACAGCCAGCAGAGTAAGGACAGCCATGTCCATATGAATCCCTCCCGCCGCCGCGTGGGCCGACACCAGGAGGAGGTTTAACACCGTCCACACCAGCGACAGGGTGGCGCGGAACTCGGTCTTGTCCGGCAGGGTCTTGGCCGCATAAATCACGAAAAACGGACCGCCCAGGGTCATGGACCCCTGGGCCGCGCCGCCCAGGAAATTGAGCAGGGCATAGAGCGGCTTCGGGACTTCCCACCGCGTCTCCAGACCCGAAAGTTTGAGGCCACAGACCGCGATCAGAAAGAACCCGACCAAAAGCTTCATGGCCTCGGCCGGGAGCAGGCGGAAGACCGCGTATCCCAAAGGCATTCCCAAAAAACCGAACAGGAGCATGAACCGGGCCCGCGCCAAATCTATGCGCCGCCTTTCCCGGCACACGAACCAGGCGGGCTGGAGAAGGTTAACCACCAGCAGCGCCGGGATCAGCTCCTTAACCGGAACGAAGAAGGAAAGCAGGGGCAGGGCCACCATCATCGAGCCGAAACCGATGACGCCCTGGACCACGTGGGCCAGAAAAAGGATGAAGCCGATGGCCGCGTAAACTGCAACGCCGACGTCGCTCATAATTAACTCCATCCGCATGATACGCTCCCGGAGCCAAGGAAACAACGCCCGGCTAGGCAAAGCGGTTGATATCACTCTTTCGCGGACACATGCGGCTCTTGATATAGACCACAAAGACACAAAGACAAGAAGAAAAACTAATTCTTTGTGTCTTGGTGGTCTATATTTTTCATTTGAATTTATTATCAAAGCTTCTTTGGTTCCGGCGATGCCTGGTCAAGTATTATCCGTGTGTTCGCCCTCAGCGAAAATGAGACACTCTGAAGACAAAGGTCAATAGAAACTTTGAAGCTTACTCCTGATTTCAACGAGATCCATCAAAACCAAGTCGTTGTGGAGCACCTGATTTCCGGTTGTGTTGAATACGGAGTTCGGTGCAGGCATCCCCTTTTTCGAGCGTATCACTCCTCCGATAAGGCGCTTGGCTTGACAAATGGACGGATTAGTATATTTCTGCCTTGCCCCTTTCGCCACTTCATCCCACATTATATGGTAGAGACAACTCCTGAGGGAGGGGGCACGACAAAGCAGATAGAGCATTTCCTTAGCTTCAGGAAATGCTCTATCAAAATAAACATTATTATTTTGGTTGTGTAGGGGGTGGGGTGAGGGTGGGTAGTCCCAAACAGCTTCTGTGTCGCTATCAGAGAAGGTGACTTGCCTGGTATATCTACGTTAGATAATCTTCGTACTCTAGATTACAGCCTCATAACAGACATCGACATGAAACCAACTCAATTTTAAACATGGCTCAATCATGGATTTGATGAAAATATTCTTTTGTAATGTATGACCCAATGAACTTTTATTTCCCACTCAGGACAAACGAGGCTCTAGGATTCTATTCTGGCGGCTTAACAGGGGCAGGCCAAGTGATACCGAACCAGGTTGATTTTGAGTTAGCTATAAACCGAAGTCGAAAATTTGGCGTTAATTTGGCGTTAAATTAAAAAGCACTGGTTATCACTGTACGGTACGCTAGCTTCAAAACATGATTTTACCAACTAACACAACTGTTCTAAAAGGAACGTAAAATCACCATTTGGGACACTTGTCTTAGAATTACGAAATCGCTGCTCTGCCACTGAGCTACGCTGGCAAATTCACACAAAGTAGATTATACCCGAAACAGGCAAGAGAGGGCAACAGCTTGTTGCGAAGACCGAAAGCAAGTTGGCCAGGGTTATCTCGTCTGAATCCAGAAAGACAACCCCCTGGTTTTGGGATAGGGGTCACTATGAATTATCCTTGTCCTCATTTTTGCGGCGAAGTTGCCGTGCCTGGATCTTTTTCTCAATCCAGTATCCTACTCTTCCCGCAAATAGCATGACTAAGCCCATGCCACCGACTGATGCTATCAACATTGCCCATTTGCCCATAACGTCTATCCTCTAAGCTCTATTTTTGC
>CAIYOL010000171.1 GCA_903927855.1 uncultured Planctomycetota bacterium | reverse complement strand
GGACGGACTTGGACTGGTGGCCTTGCCGGGTGGCGCAACAATAGTTGTGAAGCTCCAGATGTTACCTGTAGTAGTGCCGCCGGCGTTTTTCTCATCTATACGCCAGTAATAAGTTGTATTAATGTCCATCATGCCGGTATCGAAGGTAGTGGCTGTCTGGTTGCCTTGGAAAGTGCCGGGACTTGTGGTTCCGAAATACACATCGTGCGAGGTCGCACCGGCACCGGCCGTCCAGGTAAGGTTGGTGGTTACACCCGCACCAGTTGCCCCGTTTACCGGACTCGGACTTGTCGCTTTGCCGGGCGGTACAGTAGTTGTGAATCTCCAGACTTTGCCTTTAGTTGCGCACTCTGGGCTAAACTCATCTATACGCCAATAGTATGTGGTATTTGGTTCCAGGACGCCGGGGGCAAAACTTGTTTCTGAAACCGTGTCCTTGAATTCCTCAGAAAGACGGTTCGCATCAGCCACAGCATTAGCATCCGTGCCTAAATAGACATCGTGATATATCGTAACGTTGTCTGCCGACCATGCGAGGACTGTATTAGCCGGGTCTATATTGACTTCGCCGTCAAAAGGCTCGGGATCCGTGGCTTCTGTTAAGTAGCAATCCAGCCAGCAATCTGTCAAAATCGCAAGGTCATGCATGTTGACATAATAGTCAGGAATAATATCGCCGGCCAATAATCCCGTCCCCGTACAATTTGAATCATAAGGGTTGCTGCATTCGAGCCAGTTGGCTGCTAAAATCGCAAAATCCACAAAGTCAACATGTCGGCTCCCGTCGAGGTCCGCAGGCCCGGCAATAGGAGTGTAGTGATAACCCATATCGACCAATTCTATATCAGGCAGTTGGTCGGTTCGCGTCGTACCTAAATTCTTTGCCGTATTGCTTCCTGCGTTTACACAAGGACTGTCAACCGCCTGTCCGGCTGCTGTCTGGCTCAGGTAATAATCACCTTGGAGTCCCGCGGCAAAACAGGGGTCTGCGTCAATATTGCCGGAACCATAATTCCACGTGCAGTCCGGGTCAACATAGATTCCTCCTGCGGAACTCTGAATATCACAATGGCTGACGGTCATTGAAGAATACGGGTAGTGTCCCGAAAGGCATATTTCATGGCCATAACGCCCTGCTGTATTAGACCAGAAAATACAATCAACGACAATAACGTGACTGTTTCGATATAAGTATATACCGCCGCCGTCGTAGAACGCTGAATTGCCTGCGAAGGTGCAGCCGTAAAAACGCGGGTCGCTTGGTCCGCCGGAAGTGCCCTCAGGGCCCGAGAATCCCTCGCAGCGGACTGCACCGCCGTATTCGTCGTTTGAAACGTTTCCGTAAAACAAACAATTACTAACAACCGGGCTGGCTTCAAGGCAATTGATGCCGGCGCCGACGCCCGAATTATTTGCTAACACACAATTGCTTATTACCGGCTGGTCGGTGCGGTCGCAGACGATACCTCCTCCAAACAAGCCATAATTGTCTGAAATAATGCAATTGCTGATGTGCGGCTCGCTGTCGCGACAACACCCTATGCCCCCGCCTCCCCAGCTTCCTTGGTTGTTTGTGATGATACAATTTTTGATAGTTGGCGACGACCACATACAACAGATGCCGCCGCCCACAGGCACAGGATCCATCCTCGGATCCGGGTCTATTTGTTCTGGGTGCCCAAGACCATTTGTAATTGTAAAGCCGTCCACGATGGCCTCCAGCGTTTCGCCGCTGTGAAAATAAAACCCGCGACCACTGCCTTGGCAGTTAATAATACAATTCTCAGGGCCATTCTCGCTCTTTACTGTTATTGCCTTTCCATGAAAGTCGATATCTCGGTTTCCAGGTCCTGTGTAGTTGCCGTCCGCAACAAATATTGTTGACCCGAACCAGGAGCGGTCAACCGCCTCCTGAATCGTTGCATACTCGCTGGGTACATACATATCGCAGGGCCCCGTAGTAGTGAACGAATAGCAATTACCTGAGTTTGAGTCTGTCGTTTGATTGCCGACAATGTCAGTGGCTGTAACTGTGAAGTAATAAGTTGTGTGTGGCAGAAGCGGCAGCACTTCTATCGTATGGCTTGTTTGGAAACTCAGAGAATTGCCTTCAAGATTATAAGGTCCTCCGCACGCCGGACCGCAGGAAACTGTTCCTGTTGTTGGCTCATCACTGTCGAAAGTAACCGTCAGCTTGTCCCCCTTGACGCTCATCTGAATATTGGATATCACGGGCGGGATACAATCGATTGTACCGGTGTCCGTTACTGTTGCTGGGTTGCCCGTGCCGTCATTGGCGTCGTAATACGTTGCGCAAATAGTGTCCCAGTTAGTAACTTGTAACTTGCCGTCTCCGATATTTGGCACGCCGTTAGTAGTGTGAATTGTCCCCTTAAAAGCTCCTATAGGCGGACTCTCTTCCGTTAGGATTACCGTTTCAGAGTCTCCGCTGGTTGTAGTTATATTTACATTGTACACTCCGGCACCTGAGAGGTCGTGGTCGGTAAGGAGAATACCGATATTGCAGTCACAATTGTAGAGGTCTTTATCCAAGATAATGTGCCCTTTTGATGACGCCTGAATTGCTTTAGTTACTGCTCCGAAAAGATTCAGCCGGCCGTCACAGCGGCAGATACCGTCTGCTATAGGGTCAGCCGTCTCCGCCAGAATATCATCTGCCTCTTCGCTTGTCAGAAGAGGATCGACTGAGAGCATAAGTGCGCATGCCCCGGAAACATAAGGACAGGCCATTGATGTCCCCGAAGCAATATACATCGTTGCATCAGGGTTGCCGTATGGCACAAAACGGTCGCCGGGCGTATAACCGCTTGACCCTGCGTACATATCCGTGTTATGTCCTCTCAAGGACAGTATGTCCACACCCGGCGCTGCTATATCTATCCACTCGCCGTAATTCGAAAAAGACGCCTTCTGGTCACGGGAATCTGTCGCCGCCACTGATATTACGTGGTCGTAGTTAGCTGGATAGGAATGCGAGCTGGAATTATCGTTACCTGCCGCTGCGACTACTATGGCTCCCTGACTGTAAGCATAGTAGATTGCGTCATATAAGACTGAATAAATATATATCGATCCCCAGCTATTGGATAGTACGTCTGCCCCGTTGTCCACCGCATAATATGTAGCACTGACAGCATTGTCGAGAGTCCCTGAACCTGTTGCGTCTAAAAATTTCACAGCCATTATCCTTACATTCCAGCACGCTCCTGCTACATCCAGCCCGTTGTTGCCTCTCGCAGTGATGATTCCCGAGCAGTGTGTCCCGTGTCCGTTGTCGTCCATTGGGTCGTTGTCACCGTTAACGAAGTCGTATCCGAATCTGCCGTTTGCGTCCGTCCACATATTGCCGGCGAGGTCCCTGTGAGTGTAGTCTACTCCTGTATCTATCACCGCAACTATTGTCTCTGAACCGCCTGTGTAGATGTTCCACGCCTCAGGAGCGTCTATATCGGCATCGACAGTCCCGGAATTGCTGCCCCCGCCGCTGATGGGATAGGGTTGGCCTGTATTGTTCAACGCCCACTGCTTATTATAGTAAGGGTCGTCTGGTGAAGTTGCTGTATGTACAATGTAGTTCAGCTCGGCATATTCCACATCCGGATTTTGTTTATATTCCGCCACCGCCTGCTCTGCCGATTGCCCTTCTTCCAGTTCAATTTTGTATATCCTGTCCAACTCAGGCACCTTTGCCCCTTTTGGCGCTCGCTTCAATCTCTCCAAAAGATGCTGTTCTCTTTTCGTCAAACTGGCCTTGTCTTTCCTGAGAAGCCCGCTTATCCGTTGTCTCTCGGCTTTGAACCCTTTAATCAACGGCTGAATCTTCTTCATTTTGTATCTGCTGCTGAGTTCATTCAGCGACGCTGACATCTTTAGCGCACCCGCAGTTTCCCCTTTGGATAGTTGCTTTTCCAAAGTCTCGGCTGCGCTCGCCTTGAATTTCACGATGATTTCATCGGGCTTATATGCTGGCCCTTGGACCTGCTTGTCTATAGAAAGGACATCCGAGGCTGAAAACAGAAATGTCAACGCGATAATAACCCCCGAAAACACCGGCTTCCTCATTTTTGTCCTCCTGAAAGGGCTTAATGCCTTAATATCTCCCTACCACGAAAACCCCAAAAAGTCAAGCAAAAACTCCCTGTTAACTTATGCAGCCAGCGCCTAAAAATCCTCTGATGCAATGCGGGAAGTTTTTTTAAATTTCAGTACGTTTCAAAACTTTTCAACACTTTTTTTGCAAGAAAAGATATGGTTTCCGAACATTTCGATATGTTTTTCACGAGTTTTGCTATAGTTTTAACACTTTTCCGCACTCTCGAATTTTTAACATAACCGCTTACACCGCATACACTTAAGCGAGAAAACCGTGATTTTTATCTGCCCCAAAAAATGCGTATTATTTCGCGGCTTCTGAGCCGGCGAGGGCGCCGGTTGACCAGCAGATTTGGAGACTGTATCCGCCACAAGGGCCATCGACATCGATGACCTCGCCGGCGAAAAATAACCCCGGACAAATCTTGGATTCAATCGTCTTAGTGTTTATTTCAGCAGTACTTACGCCGCCGCGAGTGACTATCGCCTCGGCAATAGGGCGGGTGCTCTTGATTGAAAGAGGCAGTTTCTTCAATAGTTGGGTGATTTTTATTCGATACCCTTTTTTCAACTGGCTGCCGGTTATTTCAGCAATCCCCGCCCGACGGCAAAGAAAACCCGCTAATTTCTTGGGGACAAGGTCAAAAAGGACGTTGATAATGGTTCTTTTGGGGTATTTCGCAAACAGGCCGAGCAGGTATGCCTCAAATTCGGTTTCATTCATCGCCGGGACAAGGTCGATTGTAATTTCGACCGGCTTTTGTGCAGGCAGGCGGTCGGTGAGGTGGCGGCTCATATCCCATGCCGCGAGGCCGCCTATACCGTTGTCGGTAAAGACAAGAGCGCCAGCGGTGGTGATTTTTTTGTTATCGATGCGTGCAGAGATTTTGACGTTTTCGACGGCGGTTCCCGCAATTAGGCCGGGCCAATTTTCGCGAGTTACGAGCGGCACGAGGGACGCTCTGGGTTCGACGATTGTATGTCCCAGCTCTTTGGCGAATCTATAGCCATCGCCGGTTGAGCCGGTTTGCGGGAAAGACAAGCCGCCGGTTGCGATAATCACCTTCTCAGCAACGATAATTTCTCTATCTGTGTGAACAGCAAAGAAGCTTCCTTCTCGCGTTATACGTTTAACTGATTTATCGAAATAGAAGCGCACATTGAGGTTTTTGGCGTGATTTATCAGACAATCTCTTACATCTTCGGCGCGGTCGGAAGAAGGGAAGACGCAATCATCCTTCTCGACAACGCTTTCCAATCCTAATTCGCGGAAGAACCGGCGGACATGTTCGGGCGGGAATTTATGCAAACAGTAACTTAGGAACCTGCCTTTCGGGCCGAAGGAGCGGACAATTTCATCGGGAGAAGCCAGGTGCGTAAGATTGCATCTTCCGCCGCCGGTCAGGAGGAGTTTTCTGCCTGCGGTGGTATTGGTTTCGAACACGGCGGTTTCGGCATTAGCTGCGGCGCAGTGGATAGAAGCCATCAGGCCAGCGGGGCCGGCTCCGATTATGCAAACTTTCGTTTGTTCCAATCCGAATCTCCTTAGACAATCGCCGGTAAACATAGACAAGGGCGAATTTTACATATATAATAGCCGCTATCAAATTTTTTGGAGAGCAAAATATGGCTAAAATCACCAAACTTGATGACATAGTATCATTGTGCAAACGACGGGGTTTTATATTTCAGTCCAGCGAAATCTACGGGGGACTTGCAAGCTGCTACGACTACGGGCCGTTAGGGGTTGAATTAAAAAACAATGTCAAGAAGGCGTGGTGGAAGGCGGTCGTGCAGATGCGCGACGACGTGGTGGGGGTGGACTGCAGTATCCTGATGCATCCATTGGTGTGGAAGGCGTCCGGGCACGCGGACAAGTTCGCGGATTTGATAGCGGAATGCAAAAAGTGCAATGTCAGAACCCGCGTCGACCATCTTAAAGAGAAGGTTGCAGAGCAGGCAGAGGAACATACCGAACATATCGCAATCGATGCAGCGATGGCGGGGACAGGCAATTTGGGCAAGAAGGTGTGTCCGAATTGCGGGGCGGTAGGGCAATTCACCGAGCCGATGCCGTTTAAGCTGATGTTCGAGACGCAGATGGGGGCCAACGTCGACGACTCGATGACGATGCAGCTTCGGCCTGAGACGGCGCAGGGGATTTTCGTTAATTTCAGAAACGTCCTCGATACGACAAGGGTCAAGATTCCTTTCGGAATCGCACAGATAGGCAAGAGCTTTCGCAACGAAGTAACAACCAAGGCGTTTATTTTCCGCACGCGCGAGTTCGAGCAGGCGGAGCTTGAATTTTTCTGTGAGCCGGGCACCGATGAAAAGTGGTATGAGCACTGGAAAGAGCAACGGTTTAACTGGTATTTGAATCTCGGCATAAAGAAAGAGAACCTGCGGTTTCGCGAGCACGAGGCCAATGAGCTTGCGCATTACGCGAAGGGGTGTGTCGATGTCGAATATAAGTTTCCGTTCGGCAGCGGGGACTGGCAGGAACTGGAAGGAATTGCAAACCGCACGGACTATGACCTGCGGCAGCATCAGCGTGGGATGAGAACACTCAATAAGTGGTTCGAGAACGACAGGAAGCTGGCGAATATCGGATTGGCGGACGAGGCGGAAGATTACCAGTCGGGGCCGCTGTCATATTTCGATGAAGAGAAAAAACGGAGATATATTCCTTATGTGATTGAGCCAAGCGCCGGTATGGACAGAAGCACGATGGCTTTTTTAGTTGACGCATACGACGAAGAGGAGGTACGCGGGGAACAGAGGAATCTTTTAAGGTTTCATCCGGCGATTGCGCCGATTAAGGCTGCGATATTCCCGCTGGTCAAGAAGGACGGGATGCCTGAGGTTGCGCGGAAAATATATGACGATTTGAAAAGATATTTTAACTGTTTTTATGATGAAAAAGGCGCGGTCGGCAGGCGATACCGCAGACAGGACGAGGCGGGGACACCTTTCTGTATTACTGTCGACGGGCAGACATTGCAGGACCAAACCGTCACAATCCGCGAGCGAGATTCAATGGAGCAAATAAGGGTTTCAACCGACCAATTGCGTAATCACCTGCGAGAAAAACTGGATATGTGATAAATGTCCGAGCAGAAAGAACAACAAGCAGAGAAGAAAAAAGCCGGGACTGTAAAAAGGATTTTAAAATGGCTCAGCCTGGGGCTGCTCACATTTCTGTTAATCGCATCCATTCTTCTCCAAGGGCCGTGGAAAGTTACGACACTTCTGGCAGTTCTTATGGCCGGTGCTATCCTACCTAAGCCTTACGGAAAATACTTCTGGTCTTGTGTCGGCGGGGTTGTAATTGCATTGATTATCTGGGTCTTTTTGCCGGAGGAAACCGAGGGCTGGCGGCCGTATACATTCGATAAGGAATTAGCTGCCCTTGAAGCAAAGCGTGCTATACCAGACAGCGAAAATGCCGCGATAATCTACAACCAATTATTGGAGGATTATAATGAAGCTGTATTTAAGCCCGATTTTACTTACTCTAATCTCCCAGAGTTAATCAGAAAGGAACCGTGGTCAGGCAAATACTATCCCGAAGTAACCCAATGGCTCGGGCAGCAGGAAGGTACAATCGCAAAGCTTGTCGAAGCGTCCAAAATCGAACAGTGCCGGTTTCCAATTAATGCCGATGAAGCAGGCGGTTATGATGTACTACATCGGCTTAAACCGATGAAGGTGTGGTCATTATTGCTTATTTGGGCGGCAAATAATGATATGGCCGAGGGCCGGACAAGTCAAGCTCTCGAAAAATACATCGCTGTAATTCAAATGGGGAAACAGCTGCGCCAGCAACCGTCAGCGCTCGACTTTCTGGCGGGAACCGGCATAGAAAGAAGCTCAACGAGCCAACTTAAAAAATTCATCGTTACAGGCAATGTTACAGAAGAGAATCTAAGCGTTATTGAACGAGCTTTTGATGAAACTAAGCATGAATGGAATTATGACCTGCCCAGGATTCTCGACTACGAAAAGCTGCTCGTCAAGAATTTTTGGGGGATGTTTTATGCGGTAAATCCAGAAGGGGAGACAAGATTAAATCCCAGCGCAGCAACAAATGTGATTACGGCACAATCGCCGAAAGATGTGAAAGACAAACTTGTTATGACCTATTGGCGTGAAAGACTTATGAAAGTATCGACCATATTGTGTTGGTTCTATATGCCCTCCACGCCACAGAAGGCCGGCGCAATTATTGATGCGGCTTACGAGAGATGCTATGCGATGGCTGAGCCAGACTTCAACTGGACAGAAGACCCGAGAGGATCTTCAGTCAGGTTTAACTGCCTCCATATGGTTGATACGCAGCTTTATGTCTTGGAGCCGGTTTATCGCAATATTCATAATATATATCTTAGGACTGTCGCACAGCAAAGAGGAACTCGGCTCACAATAGCGTTAAGACGCTATAAGAATAAAAACGGGCACTGGCCGGAGAGTCTCGACGAAGTTAAATCATCAGCCGCGAAAGAAATCTTCGTTGACCCTACAAATGGCGGTTCTTTTATCTATAAATTAACCGATGAAAATTTCGCACTCTACAGCAAGGGCAAAGATAGAGATAAATTCGACGACTGGCCAATCTGGCCTGTTGATTAAATAAAATGCAACGCCGTTAAGAAAAATACAGATGCCGAACAGCACCAAGGTTTATGCATACGAATTAAAGAATGATGTTGGCGAGGATGTTACATAACAAATGGTCATTGATAAATTAGAAAATGCATATTTATATGCCGGCCTTTCCACGAAAATAGAAATGGGCCTTGAAGCTCTGAAAGATGAGAAGCTATCCGCAAAGAAGGATGGGCGTTACGAAATTGATGGTGACAATCTTTACTATACTATCCAACGCTACGCAACCAGGCCCATTAAGGAAGGCAGATTAGAAGCTCACCGAAAGTATATTGACATTCAATTTGCAGCAGAAGGTGAAGAGGTGATAGGACACTCTATGCTTGGTCAATTGAATATCGATAAACCATACGATGAAGCCAAAGATGTGGTTTTCTATAAAGTGCCGGAGAAAATGAATACCGTAAAATTGGGCAAGG
>CAIYOL010000170.1 GCA_903927855.1 uncultured Planctomycetota bacterium | reverse complement strand
AGAAAGTCGGTCATACCATTTGGAATTTTTAGCCCTTGGCCCATCTGCTGCGATTTTTCCATCGATTTCATTTGCATATTTCAGATTTTTCATTCAATTCAGCCTCTCGGAGGACTACTGCCCACCAGTTTGTATTGTGTATAAAAGGGTTTAAAAATGTTCTTAATTTTATACACCCTGACGCCATATATGTTAAATATCTTTTGCTATAACTGTTTAACATCAAATTTTGGTGATTCTATGACAGAAGAACAGAAAACCGAGGCTGCAGCTGAAAACACACCAGCGGCAGTGATATTGGGCAAGGAAATAGCCAAAGACACATTCCACTTCACAGACGGCACGCAAAATGCCGCTAGCGATGATGAGGAGATTGTAAAATTCCTTAAGGATACGGAACAGAAGATTTATGTCGTCGGCTGCGGAGGCAGCGGAACCAACACCGTTGACCGCCTGTTCGAAATGGGCGTAAAGGGCGCAATGCTGGTATCCATGAATACAGATGCAAAGCACCTGCTTAAAGTCCGCTCAAACAAGAAGATAATCATCGGAAGGAAGCTTACCTCTGGCAGAGGCGCAGGCTCCAATCCGCTTATCGGAGAGGAAGCTGCCAAGGAATCGGCAGCGGAAATCAAGGAAGTGCTCAAGGACGGCTCCATGGTATTCATTACCTGCGGCATGGGCGGCGGAACCGGCACGGGAAGCGCACCGATAATTGCAGAGATTGCAAAAAGCGCAGGCGCATTGACCATTGCCGTTGTTACTTTGCCGTTTGCATCCGAAGGCAAGATAAGAATGGAAAACGCGCTTAAGGGCCTGGAAAAGCTGAAGAAAACCGTGGACACGCTTATCGTGATCAAGAATGACAAGCTGCTTAACCTGGTGCCAAACCTGCCGCTTAATACGGCATTCAAAGTGTGCGACGAAGTGCTTGCAGGTTCGGTGAAAGGCATAACAGAGCTCATAACCCGCTCCGGCCTGGTGAACGTGGACTTTGCAGATTTGAAGACTATTCTGACAACAGCAGGCTACGCAGTGATAGGCCTGGGCGAGGCGTCCATCGACGCAAAACCAAATGAACGGGCTAAACTGGCAGTGGAAACGGCACTCAGTTCGCCGCTGCTGGATGCGGACATCCGCGGAGCGAAGAGAGCCTTAATAAATGTTATTGGCGGAGAAGACATGACATTAAAAGAGGCCGAGTTCGTAGTAGCTGAAACCTCCAGGAGAATCGATCCCGAATCCCATATTATCTGGGGTTCGAGGATAGAAAAAGACATGAGGAAGACGTCCATGCGCGTGCTGGTGGTGCTTGCAGGCGTGCGATTCCCGCAGTACGATATAAACACAAAGGACATAAACATCGAAACTCTGGACCTTGATATCATAGGGTGAACTAATGGAATTCCTTGAATTGCTGAGAAGGTGCTGGCGTATACTTCTGATTTCCAGAAAGCCCACTCCCGAGGAGTATTCTGAAGTCGCCAAAGTGGCAGGCATCGGCATAATCATCTTCGGAACAGTGGGATTTGTGATCGCGCTTATATT
>CAIYOL010000169.1 GCA_903927855.1 uncultured Planctomycetota bacterium | reverse complement strand
GTATCCAGCAGCGTTTCACCTTTGCTGACTGAACTGGCCGTCTTGGTGAACTCTATAACATCGGCGCTCAATCGGTTTGCCGCCAGCGTAAAGCTGTTTCGCGTTCGTGTGCTGTCTTCGAAAAATAAATTGCAGACGACTTTGCCTCGCAGAGGCGGCGCCTTCTTCACCGACCGCGTGCTTATCTCCTCGAAACCTTTGGCCGTGTCAAGAATATATGTAATCTCTTCCGCGCTCAATTCCCGTAAGCCAAGTAAATGCTTATGCTGCCATTGGAATTGCTCGCCTTTTTTTTTCGATAGCGCCATAATCTACCCGATAACGACTTCTTCTTTTCCGTCCGACTCGGTAAGAAAAACCTGCACTGATTCGCCCGGAGTGACATCGGCCTTGTAGCCGGCGTAATCCGCCTGTATCGGAAATTCCCTTCCCGCCCTGTCAACAAGCACCGCCAGTTTTATTGCCTTGGGTCTGCCCAAATCTATAAGGGCATCCATCGCCGCGCGCGTCGAGCGCCCTGTATATAAAACATCATCTACTAAAATTACTATTTTTTCGTCTATATCGAAACCAATCTCAGTAGTTCGAACCTGCGGCTGAGCGATGCTCTGTGGTGAATTTAAATCGTCACGGTAAAGTGTTATATCGAGCACCCCGCACGGAACATCCCTGCCCAGTTCTTCCGACAATCGGCCCGACAACCTCTGGGCCAGAATCTCCCCCCTGCTGCGAATACCAATTACGGCAAGTTCCAATTCGGGCGGAGTTTCGGAAATAATGCGGCTTGTCAAATCTCGGAGAACTTGCTCGATTTGTTCGGCGTTCAAAATTACTTTCATAATATCACGGCTATCCCTTAGCCATCGGCATCCTGAAATCTGGGTCGAGTATAACAATTACGCCCCATAAAGGCAAGACTTCTGCCCTAACTTTTCCAAAACCTCACTTTTAATACTGAAAACGCCACATTTTGCAGGTATTTTACTTGAAAAGCAACCCTGTTTATGGTATCATAATACCGTATTAACGGGGCAGATTTACTATCCACAGCCGGGCAATTAATCTTCTGCCTTTTGGACTTTACCGCTATTTTTGGAGGAGCGGAATGGGTCGTGGTGTTGAAAAAATATTTGGCCTGTGCCTGTTCGCAAGCATCGCAGCGATGCTTGCAGCCGGCAGTGCCGTCGCCATCGCCGCAGATGAAACCCTGCAGCCGCAGGGGCTAAACTACACCGGCATCTATGCGCTCAGACAGTTAGACCCCAATCTGACAGGCGCCGGCATCAAATTCGCTGTTGTTTGCAGAAGTAACACTTATATTGACGGTGAACCCCAAAACGACTATCGGCCCGCCATCTCGCATATCTGCTTCAAAGACAAACAGCTAAATTTTAACAATCAGGACGACCCTCCACCCGATACTTCGCCTCACTCAACCGCTATCTGCTCCATATTGCTCGGCGAAGACCCAAACGCCTTCAATCCTCAGCTTGGCCGGTTCCACTATCAGGGGGTTGCGCCGCAGGCCCAGGCTGACAATTATGAATTCTGGTATTTTCTAACTAATAACATATTCTCCCACTCGCCGCCTGACGCGGATATTGTTACCGCCAGTTTCGGCACCCAGTTTGAAGACTGGTGGACAAGAGGAATTGAATCGATGGCCGAGCACGATGGTCTCATCGTCGTGGCCGGCATAGGAAACGGCTCAAAAGTTTATGACCCTTTACTTTATCCCGCCGCCGGTTCCAACATCATCGGCGTCGGAGTTATTAACTCCGTAAACGCCGAAAATCTCGCGGATAAGCTGGCACATTTCTCGCTTGCTTACCCGGAGAATTCGAGCGTCGGGCCGACCGCGGATGGGCGATGCAAGCCCGATATCGTCGCTCCCGGCAACTGCCTGGCCGCCGATGCAAATGACCCAACTCGCTACGAACCGACCGGCAACTGGTCGAGCTTCTCGACGCCAATCGTCGCAGGGGCGCTTGGCCTGCTTGTTCAAAAGGCCAAAGAAGACCCAGCTTTGACCTCCGCTGTTGCAAAGGATGGCGGAAACTGCGTAATGAAAGCTATCTTGCTAAATTCAGCAACGAAACTGCCCTTCTGGCACAAAGGCAAACTCGAAACATACGATGACCACGATGCCCCGCTCGATTTTATCCAGGGTGCGGGAATGTTAAACGCCGTTGGCGCATACAAAAATCTAATCGCAGGCCAGGCCAAACCCGGCGATGTCCCGACAGTCGGATGGGACAATAACAAACTTGAAAACAAAAACCCGCAAAACGTTTACAAAATCACCCTCGCAGAACCGAACGAGGAATTCATTACTGCAACTGTCATCTGGAACAAGCATTACGACAGCAATTATCCTTTTGAGCCGATGCCGGATAAAGATGCCGACCTTCGGCTTGAACTTTGGGCTGTTGACGCAAACAACCCGGACAACAGCTTCCTGCTCGATTATAGTGACAGCAAAGCTGATAACGTCGAGCATATTTACTGCAGGGCCGATGCAAATTTC
>CAIYOL010000168.1 GCA_903927855.1 uncultured Planctomycetota bacterium | reverse complement strand
TGTTCACCGCATCTTTCGCAGGCATCAATTTGTTTTGATACGATTGCCAATATCGGTCAAGAGTACCACCAGCAACATATTCCATCGTAAAAAAACCGTATGTAGAATCTTGCGCCTCTAAAATGTTTGCGTCATAGACCCTAACGATATTTGGGTGTCCTATCCGAGACAATAATACGGCCTCACCCATCATCTCTTCAATTTCTTCGATGGACATTCCTTTGATTTTAAAAACTTTCATGGCCTGTCTACCAAGAAATCGATGCTGGACACGATAGACCTCTGCAAAAGCACCCTCTCCAAGATATCGCTCAATGGTATATGTTGCTCGAACTATTTGTCCCTCTGTCAGAATAGCCATTCTTAAAGCACAAAAACGAGTGCAGCCCTATTATTTTTAACTGATTTACGTTTAAACATGCAATTTCTCCGCCATAGTTATAAAGCCTCAGATTGAGGGTAACTTGTATTGCGGTTATTGTAAACGATGAAATAGAAACAGGCAAGGCGATTTATCTATCATTTCCCCTTGACTTTTGCCTGAAATTTGATACAATACCCCCCGTTCATCAGTAGATGAACGCATATCGCCCAGCAGGGCAAGGTTTCAGGTCCAGCAGGTCCAAGTCGAATAATCATTAACTATTAAATTGTTAATAGGAAATTTCAAATGCCTCCATAGGACTTTAAAGCCTTTTGTACCTTGTGTGACTAATTAACTCCGTGTCATCAGTGTAATCCGTGGTTAAATTTTCCTTGTTGAATACGGAAGTGCTTGTTTTCTGCGCTGAATGGAAAAACCAATCAAAATGAAGTTAATTATGCGAAACGAACCCAATTTAAGAAATGCCAAAAATGATTGTAACTGCAGATATGACAATTACTAACAACAAAAAAGAGCGTTCAGCCAACTTTCAAAAACGAACCCAAACGAAGCCAATTCAAAGCCAATTTCTATTTAATTCAAACCCAAAATGCCGCCAGGCATGGCTTACGCCACGAACCCAAACAAAGCCAATTTTACCCGCTACTGTGGCGGGTAAAATTGCCCTGAGCAAAATCGAAGGGCCTATGGCGACTAAGTCGAGGGATCTATCAAAAACAGCTACCCGCCACCGGCGGATTCAAAATCCGTCTTATGGATTCCCAACGGAGTTCTATGTGTCAGGCAATTTGTGTTTTTTGAGCCAGTTTTGCACCCACTGCTCGGCCTGCTCTTTATCCTGCAGCTTTCCTTCCAACTGGGCGATATACATCTCTTCAGCCAACTGTCCCAATTCCGGTCCCTGCGCCGCACCCAATCGAATCAGGGCGTGTCCATTGAGCAAAGGTTTAGGCCGCAGTTCAACATCACCCAGTGCCTTTATTCTTTTCCGCAAATTTACAAGCGCTGCCGCGCTTTTGCGTTCGGCTCTTTGCAGCGCTCTCTGCAGTTCGTACAGGTCCCCAAAATACGGCTCACTGACAATCAGCTTCAGTTTAGCTAAAGACATATTCTCATCGAGCAGTTTCCCTCTGCCATCCAGCAGGAATTTTATATGTTTGGTTTGGCTTCTGCTGAGTTTTAAAACCTCGCATTTCTCAATTGCAAACTCCGTCGAACAGCCCGCAAAAAAAGCAGCCATCGCAAGTGCAAAATCGCTCTTTTTTCGCAGTTGGGCCAGCATTTTAATTCCAAACTTTGTATCTTCGGCAGACAGACCCGGAAAAATTGCTTCTGCTAATCCGCTTTTGGTAAGCAGTGACACTCCCGTAGAACGGTTCGGACTGACTAAGATAGATTCCAGTTCCATTGCTATACGTTCGCCGCTTATTTTGGATATGTTTTTTGCGCTGCTGCAAATCGCCGAAAACGTCTGCGGCTCAATCACAAAACCAAGTTGAGTTGAAAACCGCACCGCCCGCAGCATCCGCAGGTAGTCTTCGCCAAATCGCTCGGTTGGACTGCCGATGGTTCGTATCAGCTCTTTTTTCAGGTCCGCCCGGCCGTTGACGTAATCGATGACCTCTTTTTTCAGCGGGTCATAAAACATTCCGTTGATTGTGAAGTCCCTTCGGCTGGCATCTTCCGCTGCGCCGGCAAATTTAACAGCAACTGGATGTCTGCCGTCGGCATAACCAGCTTCAGTGCGGAACGTTGCCACTTCCACCTTCTTGTCTTCGATCAAAACAATAACTACCCCGAATTTCGCTCCGACTTTTAGCGTGCGTTTGAATATCTTTATTACATCTTCCGGATGAGCACTTGTAGCAACGTCATAATCACTGGCAGCTCTGCTCAGGAGCATATCTCGCACGCAACCGCCTGCCAGCAAGGCCTCAAAACCATTGCTGCAGAGTCGTCTAATTATCTTTATGGCTGCTTCTTTGTTTGTCATTCGTTGCTCCGCTGCAGTATTGTTACCGCCATAGTCCCCCACTGACGGCGTTCTGTGACTTTGAGCTGGCCGTACCGTTTCAGCAATTCTATCCGTTTCTCCGTCCTGACCACAACAATACCATCAGGTGACAACTGCTCGGTTAATAAGACCAACAATTTACCCAAGGACGAATCCTCTTTCGTATCCTCTGAGGCCGCATATGGCGGGTCAACAAAGACAAGGTCATATTTTCGCACGTCGGCCGGTGCGCCAATCTTAAACGCATCGGCCCTTACAACCTTTGACTCGCCGGCAAACCCGGCCTTTTCAATATTCTTCTTCAAAGTTGCGATAATCTTCAGGTCTTTTTCAACAAAGGCAACAAACTCAGCCCCCCTGCTCAGTGCCTCCAGACCTAAAGACCCGACGCCGCAGAACAAATCGGCCGCGACTTTACCTTCCGGAAAGCCATAATTCCAAAGAACATCAAAAAGCGATTCCTTGACCCTGTCGGTAATCGGTCTCGACGCATCTGTCGTGGGACTAAACAATTTCATCCCTCGTTTTGCACCTGCTATTATGCGCATTTCACACAATATACTACAATAACCCGCTTCGAGCGAGAAATTTTGCCTTCTTCGGCCTAAATATTGGTTGTTGCTTTGGTTGACAAGGGTATAATTT
>CAIYOL010000167.1 GCA_903927855.1 uncultured Planctomycetota bacterium | reverse complement strand
GGGCAGATTTCTTGAGTAAAAGTTGCCTAAGTTAACAGAGATTTTTAGATGCGGATTTCGCGGACAGGTTTAGCCGCGGACTTTCAGTACTCTGGGAAATCCTTCATCCAAGGCGCTGCTGCATCCCAAGCGGCTGCACAGGCAGCTTTGTTTCCGCCGAAGCCGCATATAGTCCACGGGCCGCATGTGTCGTAGGTTCGAGTATGCTTTAGCGTCCAGAGCTCCTTAAGGCCAATTTTGCGGGCGGAGAAATCCAGGAAAACAGCGTTGATGTACCCTGTATGTCGATTGATGCATATCCAATGCATTTCACGGGTGGTGTCACCATCATACGCGGGCGGTGGGGCGGTGGAACTTGGATTATAATAGAAATATTGAGAATCCATAAGCACCGGGACCTTAGCTCCACTTTTTACATCGGTTCGCCTCCAGAAAGCCGGGTCCGACGTCGTTGAACCGCCTATCATATTCTCAACTAAGCGATTAAAGCCATAGCTGCCGGTGAAAAATCCGTCACGGACGGTATTCGTAGTAATGTCATATTCTCTTTCCCCTGCCATTGGACAAGCCGGCAGCGGCTTGTACGAACCAAAAGTATAGTTCCAGGTGCCAAACGTGCCCGTGATAAGAGCGGGGTTGGCGGCTGTCGGACAGAAGCGCATCATTTTGTCGTTGTAATACGGCTTGTAGGTGTACGGCCACATCTTTCTATATCCTGAAGTGGTTCCGATTTCCCTTGCGTGGAAGAAGCCGTCGTTGTCGGCGGTGTAGGCCTGGAAAATCTGTCCCCATTTGTGAAGATTGGAGAGGCAGACGGCCTCTTTGGCCCGTATTCGGCCGCCTTCGTTAATGGCTGCGAGATTGGCCAGAAGAAAGATGAAGCAAACCAGAACAACAATAATGTCTTTTTTTGTAAAGATATTTCCGGGTTTCATAATTTTTTACTCCTTATTCAGCCACCGATTTGCCAACTGCACGAAGTCGGCGAAATCGACATGCAAGTCTTTATTTAAATCACCTCTAAGATATATCTGGCCACCCTTGTAGTTACAGGGCGGTTCAGGGTCTGTGCAGCCGAGCCAATCGGCAGTCAATGCAGCAAGGTCGGTATCATCTACAATCCCGTTGCCGTTTAGGTCTTCGAGGCGGTGCAGGGCCAACGTCTGTCCCCAGCAGTTATACCCGCCGATAGCCCAAACGGTATTGTTGGCATCGCTGACTAAAACTACCCGTCCTGTAGTTATGGTCGGGAAGCTCAGGCCGCCGAAACCTTCGAATTGGGAGACCTGCTGCCCATTTGGGTCAACGACATAAAGACGGGCATCATCGCTTGCGGCGTATATAAGACCGTCGCCGCCGACGGCCAGGGTAAAGCCGCCTATTGTCCCCAGCCTGGTTACCCACTTGATAGTTCCATTTGGGTTAACAGCCCTGAGATACGGGTCGTTTAGATTGACATAAATTGTGCCGTTAGAGGCCAGGACAGGCTTCGACCAGCAGGCGGCGGGGCCGTAGGTTTTTGTGTAATTAGGTTCAAACCAGCCGGAGAAGGGGTCGGCCAGATTTGTCGACCAGATTATGTTGCCGTCATTCGGGTTGATTGCATAAAGATTGGGGTCATACAACAGGGCCTGATATATAGTGCCGTCTTTGGCAATAACAGGCGAGGCAAAAGGCCAGGGTCTTCTGCCGGACGGGTTCGGGCTGGAAAAATTGCGGTTCCATTTTAAACTGTCATCGTTCAAATCGAGTGCATAGAGGTTAGGGTCATATATTCCGGCGATATGAAGGGCGCCGCGGCCTATTGCGGGAGAAGCAAAGATGGCGCCGGTGGTCACGGCAGATACGCTATCGGTTTCAAAGGACCACAATTCGCTGCCATCCTGACCCAATGCGTAAAGTGTGCCATCCACCGAGCATGCGAATATCTGGACAGGCTGTTCCCATGGCGGAGAGTGTGGCTTCCAGTAAGGACAGATATGTTCGCACAACGGGCTGTCAAACAAGACAACGGGGGACGAATATATAGACCCATTGGTAGTATGCGTCCAGAGCAGACGGCCGTTTCTATCAATTGCGTATAACTTTCCATTTTCGGCGCCGACGTATATGTTGCCGCTGCAGTCCACGGCCGGTGAGCAAACAAGCGGGGAGTTGGTATCGTAGGTCCACAACAGTGCGCCGCCGGGGTTGAGGGTGTATAGTTTTCCATCCTCGCAGGGGACGTGAACCCTGTTGTTTAAGCCGATGGCGACACCCGCGGTTACGGGGCCTCCGGTCTGGAACTGCCATTTAACACAGCCGTATTTCGGCCCGAGTTTTTTGTGGGGGCATTCCGGCCACCACGGCTGAGGCGGCCAGCTGCGATAGGGCTGAATTGTAAAGGATCCGCTTTGGGTGCAAATGAGATTAGGAACAGGGATATGCGGTTTGACTGAAACGAGGCACTTGTTGGAATCAATCGGGAGTTTATGGCGGAACCACGGGAATTGCGAGCTTGGCAAATCCCATAGAAGGGTGCCGGTATCGGGGACGTTGGCAATCTTTGTCCAGATGGCGCCATTGTTAATGCTGTAAGAAATATCAACCGTGCCGGTTATGCCGTAACTATCCCAGGTGATTTCGTGAGTGCTGCCGCCCGTCCAGACCTCGCCGCCTTTGGGTTTAGTGACAACTATCATCTTGATATCAACCTCGTCGGCCCCCATATCGACGCGGGGGCCCATCAGGCGGGGCTGACCATCCATATCCACGTCGCCTGCGTGATATGTGAAGTATGGGTCTCCGGCTTCAATGCAGGGCGAGGCGGGGAGCAAATGATAGTCACCATTGTGGCAAACGTTTGCATCCCAGAATCCGGGGTCGACAAAGCGGGGGTCGTCGTCGATGTTGTAATTGTCTGCGCCGAACGGGACATTGGCATCGTTGGGATTATCGTCCTGAATACAACTGAACCATACATTGAGCTTTCCGCTATAATCGCTATAAATTTGAGCGGATTGGCCCGTGCCGTTACTGTCGGTGTTACCCCAGACAATACTGTTTGTTATTGTAGATGGGTAGAGTGAGTATATTCCGCCGCCATGGCCTTTGGCGGCGTTGCCGCTTATCGTGCATTTTGTAATCTTTGCGTAGTAGCAGTATATTCCGCCGCCATCACCGTATCCGGTATAGTATCCGGCAGAGTTACCGGTTATCGTGCAGTTGGTGACTGTTGAGCTGCTCTCGTAATCGCAGCAGATTCCGCCGCCCTGATACTCGGCTGAGTTGCCGGTTATTGTGCAATTAGTGATTTTTGGGCTGCTGAAATGGCAGTAGATTCCACCGCCGCAAGTATCGGACGACATGGCCCTGCCTCCGGTATTGCCT
>CAIYOL010000166.1 GCA_903927855.1 uncultured Planctomycetota bacterium | reverse complement strand
GTGCCCCTTCCAGGCACGAACAACCCGTAGTTTGTGCTCAGGCGAGACGCGTGCGTATACGACTGTCTCTTTGACTTTTTCCGAAAGCTGTTCGTCCGTCAGTTTGTCCAGCTCTTCGCCGGTCATCGCGATGGAATTCTCCCCAAAAAATCCGAGGCTGCGGGCGATAGCGACTGCGGTGTTTTTGTGGTCGCCGGTAATCATCACAGTCCTTATGGCCGCGGTTTTACAGTCGGCAATCGCCTTTTTGACTTCCTCCCGCGGCGGATCAATCATCGCTACAAGCCCCGCAAAGACCAGGTCTTTTTCAACCACCTCGGCCCGGTAGTTTGTACTGCCGCTATCCAGTTCTTTATATGCAAGGCCGAGGACACGCATTGCATCGTTTGCCAGACGGTCGTTCGCGTTCAGCACATTTTCGATGTCGCCTTCGGTAAGATTACGAACCGCCCCGGCTTGTTCTATCCTGGTGCAGTCGTTGAGCAGGATGTCCGGCGCTCCTTTGACGAAAGCGACAAGTTTGCCGCTGTCCCGGCGAATAATTGTCATTTTCTTTCGTTCCGCATCGAACGGTATTTCATCTACGAATTGCCAGTCCTTTTCCGTCTTTTCCTTCCAGATGTCGGCCTTGGCGGCGGCGGCAAGAATGGCGGCTTCCGTCGGGTCGCCGATTATTTTAAACGTGTCATCTTGGCTGACCAACTGCGCCCCATTGCACAACACACCGCAAAGTAACGTTTTATTGAGCATTGGATAATCGGCGGAGTTTATTGATTTGCCATCGAACAGGAAACCACCTTTTGGTTCATAACCAATGCCGGTTACTTTGAATAACATTACGTCTGTGTAGACCGCCTGAACGGTCATCTCGTTTTTGGTAAGCGTTCCCGTTTTATCTGAGCATATAACTGTGGCACAGCCAAGCGTTTCTACCGAAGGTAGTTTACGGATAAGCGCGTGGCGGGCGACCATTCTCTGCACTCCCAGCGCAAGGGCGATTGTAACCACAGCAGGCAACCCCTCAGGAATGGCAGCAACCGCCAAACTAACTGCTGTGAGAAACATATCAATCACCTTACCGCCGCGAAGAACACCCAATACGAAAATCAGCCCAACAAGCACAAAACACAGGTAGACTATCCACTTGCCGAATTGTTCGAGTTTTTGCTGCAGAGGCGTCGAATCGCGTTTGATTTCCTGAATCATACCCGCGATTTTGCCCAGTTCGGTGCGCATCCCTGTTTCAGCAACAATAGCTTTTGCTTTGCCGCTTGCAGTCGAGGTCCCCATATAGACCATATTTGCCCTGTCAGCCAAAGGAACGTCTTTTTCCTCCAATGCCGCAACGGTCTTTGCCACAGGTGTTGACTCTCCTGTTAAGCTTGCCTCTTGTGCCGTGAAATTTGCGGTGTGCCAGATAAGCCGGCTGTCGGCTGGTATATTATCGCCGGCTTCCAGCTCGATTAGGTCGCCGGGAACCAATTCAAAGGATGAAATTACTGCGCGTTGGCCATCGCGAATCACTTTTGAGGTCGGGCTGGCCAGCTTTTTTAAAGCGGCGAGCGACTTTTCCGCCTTGTGCTCCTGAACGAAACCAAGTATCGCATTAAGGATGACTATTGCTATTATCGCAATGGCATCGACCCACTCCTTCAGGAAACCCGAAACCAGAGCAGCGCCAATAAGAACCCAGATGATAAAGTCCTCGAACTGCGACAGGAAAATGGCTAATGGCGACGGGCCTTTCTTTCCTTCAATTTGATTGCGGCCGAAACGTTGCAGTCTTTCAGCGGCCTGCTCAGAAGTCAGGCCGGACGATAAATCGCCGCCGAGCGAACCAACCACCTGCTCAATATTTGCTTGCCACCACTGGGTCATTGGACAACCCCAAATTAAGTATAGTGATTTTCTATAATAAGAACGGAGATTAATATAACCTTTAGGACAGGCAAAATAAACAACTTTTGGTATTATCTTGCGATATGCCGATTCAAATTTGCTAAAATATTACGTTTGCCGTTTGTGACGAAAGAACTTAAAACCATTTTAAGGAAAACCATTATGGCCAAAAAATTGTTAATTGGGCAAGCTGCTATATTTGCGGCAATTATGGTATTTGCCGCACCCTGTTCGGCACTAACGGTTTATGGAAATATCGGCTGCGTCAAGTCATCTGACGGTGAGTTGATTAGCTACAATGTCTTCGGAAGCGGCGATGTAACTCTCGTGTTCGTCCACGGCTGGAGCTGCGACAGCAGGTATTGGCGGGAGCAGATACCGCACTTCGCCAAAAAATATCAGGTCGTCACCGTTGATTTAGCAGGACACGGCCACTCCGGCCAGGGCCGGCAGGTTTATTCGCTGGAAAGTTTCAGCGAAGATGTAAAGGCTGTGGTTGAGAAACTTGATGCGAAAAAAGTTATTCTCATCGGCCATTCGATGAGCGGCGAAATCGTCGCAAAAGCGTCGACACTAATGCCGGGCCGTGTCATAGGCATTATCGGCGTTGATACCATTCAAAATGTTGAGGACACTATGCCTAAAGAGGAATTTGACAAAATGATTACAGGGATGAAAACGGATTTTAAAGGCACCGTCAAAAATTTTGTAGAACCAATGCTTGGCAAAGATATGAAGCCGGAATTAAAGGAATGGATTATAGATGATATGTCCGCGGCGCCGCCAAATGTTGCTACCAGTGCATTTGAAGAATACGTTCAAAAATTTGAAAATAAAGGGATTGCGAATCTTTTCAAGGAAGTAAAAGTTCCGGTTCGCTGTATCAATGCAGACCTTTGGCCGACGAATCCCGAAGTAAATCGCAAATATATAGCGTCTTACAACGTCGTTTTTATGAAAAACGCCGGACATTTTATACAACTGGAGAGGCCGGACGAGTTTAATAAACTGCTCGGTTACAGCATCAAGGAATTATTGAAACGAAAGTAAAAAACATTAAGAATTTATGAAACTAACCATCGATGTAATCGTGGCTAAAGGGTGCTCCCACAGGTTTCTTCGAAACCTGAATGTGGGGGACCCCATGTCTATGTTTGGAGAAATATCGTGAAAGTATTTCTCCAAACCTACGGGTGTCAAATGAATAAATTAGATAGCGCACTGGTAACAGCTGCGCTAAAAGGTGGGGGATTCGAGATTATCAACCTTGAAAAAGACGCTGATGTTGTCCTGATAAACACCTGCTCCGTCCGTGAGCACGCGGAGCAGCGGGTTTTGTCGCATCTGGGTTTCCTGAAACATATCAAAGAATCAAAGCCGAATATGGTAGTTGGGGTAATCGGCTGTATGGCACAACGGCTCGGAGCAGAACTGCTCAAAAACAAGACGGTTGATATAGTTTGCGGGCCGGCGCAAATACCGCAAATCACTGAACTTGTAACCAAAGCACTGCAGGAAAAGAAAAGGACCATTTCGGTAACAGAAAAAATCCGCCAACTATCGCCGGAAGATGAAACGCTGGAAGAATTCGAGATGGTTTCAGACGGCGACGATTCGCAACTTCCTGCACAGGCATACGTTAGGGCGATGCGAGGGTGCAATAATTTTTGCTCGTATTGTATTGTGCCGTATGTCCGCGGGCCGGAGGTATCGCGCCCCCCTGCTGCAATAATCGAGCAGGTGAAACGGCTGGCAGGTAACGGCGTGAAGCTGGTGACGCTGCTGGGGCAAATGGTAAATGCTTATAAATACGATACTTATTGCCTGGCGGATTTGCTCAGGATGGTCAGCGAAATCGATGGAATTGAATGGATAAGATTTGTCACAAGTTACCCGACAGAAGAATATTACGAGCAGATTCTAAAAGCGATGGCGGACTTGCCGAAGGTATGTCACTACCTGCATATGCCGGCACAAAGCGGCTCGGATAAAATCTTAAAAGCGATGAACCGTAACTATACGGCAGGCAAATACTTAGAGCTGATAGAAAAGGCCAGGGAAATTGTGCCGGGGCTCGCTATTTCGGGCGATTTTATGGTTGGGTTTTCGGGAGAAACGGAAGAGGATTTTGAGAAGACCGTAAGTCTTGTTGAGAAAATGAGATATAAAAACTGCTTTGTATTTAAGTATTCGCCGAGGCCGGGGACGGCGGCGGAGAAAAGATTGCAAGATACTGTGCCAGAAGAAGTTAAGAGAGAGAGGAATATTAAACTGCTGGCGGTGCAGGAGAAAATCAGCGATGAATTGGCAAAGGAAATTTTGGAGACAGAAGTGAAGGTTTTAGTCGAGGGGCTGAGCAAGAAGGCGGGAGTAAATCCTTGCGGGGAAAAGGGTTACCCGCAGTTGGTCGGGCGGACGGCGGAGGATTGGATAGTTGTATTCGATGGGCCGATAAATCTGGCTGGGGAGTTCGCAAAGGTGAAAATAACGAAGACAAGTCCACTGACTCTTTTCGGGGAAATTCAAGGTTAATTACTGTAATGGCAAGAGGTTAAGTTAAAAATTCAAAAATTCTAAAACATGTTAAAACAACAGCAAAACTTGTGAAAAAAGTATGAAAACGGTCAAAAGTTATAGAAAAGTTGCGAAAAAACAGACTTTGTCAAAGCGAAAGGACGCAAAAGCTTAAGACCGCAAGTCAGGTGAGAAATTATGAGTGAGATGCCGAGTTCTATCCTGAGAGCCGTGGAGGAAAAGTTGGGTGAGGAGGTGACAATAAAACCATATGAAGTTGCTTATGGTATGGCAAGTTATTGTCGACTGACGGGGACTAGCGGGAAAAAGTTCACCGTAATGTTCAGCGAGAAATCTGTAAGGATAGTTATAGAGGAAAAGGATGGCAATATCTATGAAAAGAACCATTTTTTAGTCGAAGAAGAAAACATACGAACATTGTCACGGAGTGGAATTGATGTCCCTGCGATATTGCATGCCGGAGATAATTTTATAATCTGGCCTTACTTAGGGGAGAACCTTCCATTAGATGATTCTTTTATGTCCGGAAGCAGGCGGCTGGACGAGGCGGTGCTGCGAATAATGGAACGCCTGGCAGCCATACATTGTCTTCCTATAAACACCATCCCTCACAGGGCAATGTGCAACAGGAGTAACTTAGAATTTTCGAAGAATTACAGCTTTGCGGGAATTATCGGGGACAGTGGTTGTGCTTTAGCGAAGAACATAAAAAACTCCAAGAATTACGGCAGGCTGTGCGAGTTAATCGGCAACTTATCCGGAATAACCGCAGGAGAAAGCGTAACAAAGAGAGAAGCCTATAATCCGGAGACTATTTTTTTAGACGGCGACAAAATACATCTTACAGATTACAAATTTACGGGTATAGGAAATCTGTTCTTTGATATTTTGTATCCTGTTTCATGGGGGCTGCCTGCTGACGCAGATGAAGCGGTTTCAAAAAAACAGGAACGAGTAAGACGCTACCTAAGTGCGAGAAAAATGGATGATGAGCAAGGTATGTTCCTTAAGTTTGACTACTTTACTATTTTAGAATCCCTCAATATGGCAGATGTATTAAACCTAAGCAGCGAAAAAGCGAAGATACTATTTAAGACGGCACGTAAGAGCATGGAGCACCTGATAAGCGGTGATACAAACCTAGATGAAGCGAGAAAGATACTGTTAAGCTTAATTCCGGAATTGCATTAGCCGGACCGGCGGGGTGAGTTAGAAAAAGAAAAAGCTGAGAGGGGAACTGCCAAAGACGGGGAGAATAGAAAATCGAAATTCGAGATTTGAAATTTGAAAGTAGAATAAGCATTCGCACCTGCAACCCAAGCCGGAGGCCTAGGCTAAATATGCCACTGGCAGAGCCAGTGGTTTTGGGTTAGAATTGTGACAATCGCTAAGAACGGAAAAGCACCGGGTCAAATTCAGAGTTAATGAAAGAGTAAATATGAAAATAAAGCCAGTGAACCAGCAGATTCTTTTCGGCCTGTTACTGGTGTCTCTGTCGGTGGTTTTCTATATCCTGCATTATATAATCTTCCG
>CAIYOL010000165.1 GCA_903927855.1 uncultured Planctomycetota bacterium | reverse complement strand
TGGCTGTTACAAGATCGGGTTGGTTGCTTCGGGAAAGGATAGCAAGTTTATCACCAATGAGGCAGCGAGCGACCCTCGCGTTCACAACCACGAATGGGTCAAAGAACTGGGTTTGGTATCCTTTGCCGGCTATCGTCTGGCGCACACCGACGGCACGGCTCTGGGCGTGCTGGCGCTGTTCAGCAAGCATCCGATTTCGCTGGAGGAGGATGCGCTGCTGGAGGGAATCGCGTATTCGACATCTATGGTAATCCACGCATCACAGGCGGAAGAGTCGCTGCGACAATCGAAGGATGAGCTGGAGCGAGCCAATGAACGATTGACACGGTCCACCGAACACGCCACCCAGATGGCCAAGGAGGCAATTGCGGCCAATGAAGCCAAGGGGCAATTCCTTACCAATATTAGTCACGAAATCCGCACACCTATGAATGCCATTATCGGTTTCAGCGAGATATTGGCAGGCGAAAGTATGCCTAAAAATCAAAAAGAATATGTAGGACTTGTCCGGCAAAGCAGCGAACACTTATTGAATTTGGTTAATGACGTTCTTGATTTTTCCAAGGCAGACGCCGGCAAACTCGAGTTAAAAGAGGGCGTTTTCTTCCTTTCAAAAGTTATCGATGCCGTGGAATCGCTGATGCGGCCTGAAGCAGAGAGAAAAGGGTTGACGTTTGAAGTTGTCCGATGCGGCGACCTGCCGGTACGGATAAGAAGCGACGCCGCCCGACTGCGGCAGTGTTTGATTAACCTTGTTGAGAATGCGGTTAAATTTACTGAGAAGGGCTGTGTTAAGATGAAAATCAGCCTGGAACATAAAGACTGTAAATCTTTTATCCGTTTCGATGTCGAAGACACAGGAATCGGAATACCGGCCGACCAGACTGGAAAGATATTTGAATCATTCGTGCAGTTAGATGCTACCGCAAACCGTAAATACAGCGGGACAGGACTGGGATTAACTATAACAGATCAATTAGCAAAACTTTTCGGAGGCCAGCTTACAGTAACAAGTGAGTTGGGCAAAGGGTCGGTATTTACACTTATGATGCCAACAAATATCGATATCGACTCTTATACTCATATAGAGGCGACCCCTACTGCCGAACAAACCAGTAGCGAAGCGGCAACTATCGAAGCGGCGAAATTTTCCGGAAAAGTCCTGGTGGCCGAGGATGTCATAACCAACCAGAAACTGATGAGCCATCTCTTGGAAAAGCTGGGACTCGAAGTAGTAATGGTTGACGACGGCAACAAAGCCGTCCAAAAAGCAGTCAGCCAGCCATTCGATATAATCTTTATGGATATTCAAATGCCTAATATGAACGGATATGAGGCCACAAAGGCGATTAGAAAGCAAGGGATTAAAACGCCCATAATCGCCCTGACGGCCTATGCTATGCCCGGAGACGACCATAAATGCATTGAAGCCGGCTGTGATGACTACTTATCCAAACCTCTGATGTATACCAAACTTGTAAAAACAATCTTCAAATATCTCGGCGGAGCAGTTTCTACTGAAAATTCCGACTTAGCGGAGAAGTCCGACAGTTCAAAAAATAATAGAAAGGACGCTGATATGGTTAAGAATCCTGATGAAGTAGTGGTTGACTGGGCAAAGATTATTGCCGGCGGTCTCGATGAGCAGATAATAAAAGAAGTCCTGCCGACTTATTTAGAGGAGAGCAGAATGCACCTTCAGCGTCTTGTTTCCGCGGTCAGCACGTCTGATGCGAAGGATGTTAAGCTGCATGCCCACGCGATGAAAGGTGCAGGTAGGAATTTGGGAGTATCCCGATTGTCGGAGGTGGCCGGGCAGCTTGAAACTATGGCTACACAGGGAGATTTGTCGAAGGCTCATGAATTGCTGAAAAAAGTCACAGATGAATTTGAAAAGTTTGAGAAATTTGTCTCAAGACCGGATTGGGTAGAGATAGCGAAGGGCAAAGCAGCCCTTGAAACAAAAGCTTAGCAAGTTGAGACCGACAAAGCCGGTGGGCAAATAAAAGCCATCCTTGCTCCGATGAGACAGCAGACATCGCATCCCATCTGAGATTATCCCGCCTGGTAAAGAATAAAAGCATTTCTCACGAGTGCACCCCCTGAAATAGACCGCCATCGCAAGTGGCGCACGATCAGAGTAACCCCTTGCGATGCAGGGGGCTAAATGGTAATGTGTCTGCGAAACCGGCAACGATGTAAAGGGGTTATTGAAATGGGATGGTCGATAAATATCGGTAAGATATTTGGGATAAGGTTTCGAATTCACGCCACGTTTTTCCTTCTTCTTTTCTTTGTATTTGTTTCCGTGGTGGGCCAATTTGGAATAAACAGGGCCATACTGGCGACACTTCTTATATGTGCCGTTTTTGTCTGCGTACTAATCCATGAAGTCGGCCACAGCCTGATAGCGAGGCGCTTCGGCAAAGAAACGAAGAGTATTACGCTGCTTCCGATAGGGGGAGTAGCGACGATAGAAGAGATGCCGGAGAAACCTATCCAGGAGATAGCTATGGCCATTGTAGGGCCTTTTATTAACCTGGCAATAGCAGGGATACTTTATATGTTTGTGGGCCAATGGACAGGGGCCGGAGCGTCTAATTTATATCCTGATTCGGTTAAAAGTTTTTTCGCAGGGTTGATTGGTATTAATGTGATGCTTGCGGTGTTTAACATGATTCCGGCATTTCCTATGGATGGCGGGAGGGTGCTTCGCGGCATTCTGGCCGTAAAGATGGATTATGTAAAAGCGACATCTGCGGCGGTGTTTGTGGGACAAGCCCTGGCGGTGCTTTTTATTTTCTTTGGATTATTTTTTGACTGGTGGCTGGCTTTGATAGGTGTATTTCTTTACATCGGCGCCGGCAGCGAAAAACAGCAGGTCATGCTGAAGTCTATCCTGCGTCAGGTACCTGTTGGTGAAGCGATGACAACCGACTTTCTTACCCTGCGACCTGATGAGCCTGTTCGGAATGCCCTTGAGCATTTTCACCATGGTCATCAGGATGATTTCCCCGTTATCGGTGAGGGCGGTGTTGAGGGTATTTTGACTCGTGACCGAATCCTGGCCGGCATCCACGAAAAGGGGCTGGACGCCCCTATCTCTGAGATTATGGACAGGACGTTCGTTTTGGTTGCCCCTAAGACGCCGCTCGATGAGGTATATAAAAAGCTTTTATCCACTAAAAAAACTGCGATGATAGTGGCAGAAGCCGGCGAAATCAAAGGCATGGTTTGCCTCGACGGCATCAGTCGATATTTCATGATTAGGGCCGAACTAAAAAATTTGGGCAGGTGAGGAAATGGTTGAGAGAAAGGAGAAAGAAATGAGCAGGAAAGTTTTAACGGGTGTGGTTTTGGTATTGTTGGCGGTTGCGGCGGTGGTGAGCTGCGGCGCTGAGAAGCCGAGCGTCGTTGCGGAGGGTGCGAAGGTGGAGAAACTGACCGGCGGATTTAAGTTCACGGAGGGGCCTGCGGCTGATGCGAAGGGCAATATCTTCTTTACCGATATCCCCAATAATCGAATTCACAAATGGACATTGGACGGCAAACTGGTAACGTTTAAAAAAAATTCCGGAGGTGCCAACGGATTATTCTTCGATAGAAAGGGCAACCTGTTAGTCTGCGAAGGGGGCAGCCGGCGGTTAGTATCAATCGGACGTAACGGCAGAAAGAAGGTGCTGGCTGATAAATACGACAATAAACCGCTGAACAGTCCTAATGACCTGTGGCCTGACCCGAAAGGCGGGATTTACTTTACAGACCCGCGCTACGGCGACAGAGGCGGTATGGAGCAGGGAGGCGAACATGTATATTATCTAACGCCTGACCGCAAGAAACTAATCCGCGTAATCGATGATTTGGTTCAGCCCAACGGAATAATAGGGACAGCGGACGGCAAAACGCTTTATGTTGCAGACTACGCCAGCGGCAAGACCTTTGTATATACCATCAATAAAGACGGGACGCTGTCAAATAAAAAGCTTTTTGCGCCTGAGGGTTCCGACGGTATGACGATAGATAACGATGGCAATATCTATCTGACAACCAATGTGGTAGCGGTTTATAACAAAAACGGCGAAAAGATTGAAACAATAGAGGTACCTGAGCAACCATCCAATGTGTGCTTCGGCGGCAAAGATAAAAAGATGCTGTTTATCACTGCCCGGACGTCATTATACTCGGTGCGGATGCGGGTGGCTTCGGGTGAGCAGCCTTGAAAAGTGTTGTTGCGTTTCGTCAGGAAAGAGGCTATAATTATCTACTGGTTTTTTTGGCAATTTTTTCAGGAGCAGGTATGTCAGGTCATTCTCACTGGTCAAGTATAAAGCATAAAAAAGCGGCGGTTGACGCAAAGCGAGGCAGGGCGTGGAGCAAGGTATCGCGAATGATAATCGTCGCATCGCGAGCGGGCGGGGGCGACCCATCAGCGAACCTGTCTTTGCGGTATGCCATCGACAAGGCAAAGAGCGTCAATATGCCGAAAGACACGATTGATAAGGCAGTTAAAAAAGGGATCGGCGGAGCCGATGGAGTTAATTTCTCGGAAGTTCATTATGAAGGTTACGGGCCGGGCGGGGTGGCCATAGTGGTGGAGGCACTGACAGACAATCACAACCGGACGGCACCGGAAATTAAGAAGATTTTTGAGAAGCACGGAGGCTCACTGGGGACAACGGGATGCGTCAACTGGATGTTCAGCAAAAAGGGACTGATTACGGTTAAGACTGCCGGAGTCAGCGAAGACGAGCTTATGGAAATAGTCCTGGCGGCAGGTGCGGATGATATGCAAAATACGGGCGAGCTATTCGAGATAACGTGCGACGCGGCCATTTATGAGCCGCTAAAGAATGCGCTGAAGGAAAAAGGAATAGCTATTGAGGCGGCGGAGATTTCGAGGGTGCCGCAGAATACCATCCCTATCAACGATGCGGTGACGGCAAAGAAAATAATTTCCCTGATGGACGATTTTGAAGACCACGAAGACGTTCAAAACACATACGCTAATTTTGACATACCGCAGGATATATTGAGCAAGTTAGAAGTCGTATAGAGCTACGGGGCCGGTCGCGCGGAGAGGTATTTTATTTGCTGCTTTGCTTTTTCGTATTTTTCATCACCGAGCCGGCTGAAGATTTCGCGTCCCGGGTACATTATCTTAAACTGATTACGATAGGCATCTTCAATTTCGACTGCTTTTTCGTACTGGGCGACGGCGATATCGGGTTTGCCCAGCTTTTCGGCGGTTTCGGCCAATTCGAACCGCAGGCGGTCGGAGGTTGGATATCGCTCGACGGCAGACTGAAGGTTATCAATCGCATAATTCAGCAAATCTTTTTTTTCCTGTTCTGGTGAGTTCTCTGCGAGCAGAGAATAGACCTCGCTTAGTTTTTCGTAGTTTTTGAAATCCGCATTATCACGAGCAATGGCGGCGAAGAAACAAAGTTTAGCCTTTTTGAGCAAGGTCGGTTGTGCATTCGGCGTTTCGTTGTAATTCTGTAAATAGAGCCTGCCGTTCAGGTTCAATGCTGTCGGGTCCAGCGGGTCCTGTTCGGCTGCCTGGTACAGAAGCTGGTGGGCATATTCGAACGGTTGTCCCTGTCGGACTGCCTGCTGGTTGCGAGATGATGTTTTGGCGACGGGGACCAACGCATAATTGAAGAAACCTCCAATTAGCACCAAGCCGGAAGCTACTAATAATATTCTTGCTGAAGAAGCAGGTTTTATGACAAAGCTCGGTCGAACATTCTGCTGGAAATCCAATGCGATAATGCAAGCGACTATCGCGCAGAAAGCAGTAAACACAGGCGGCTCAAAAATGGCAAAATCTATCAAATTGTGCAAAAGTAAACCTAAGACAGCACAAAAAAGTGCAGCGGAGATATACGTGACCTGTGACTCGTGCCCCGCGACTGGCGATTTGGTGTTTGTTGTGAAAAGCCAAAAACCAACAACAAATGCAGTCACAGGCGCAACATATAATGTGAATATCAGATACAGCGCCACTTCAAAAGTATTGCCAAGGGGTGTGCGCATAATAAACGGCCTGATAAGCAGTAACACAGCGGACAAGATAGTTAAATAAGTTATAGCGAGGGTTCTGAAAGACGGTTGCTGGTCGACTTCTGGCGAAGAGTTTTTCTCGATACTTGATGGTGGAATTGTTTTCCATAACGGTATGAAGAATAGAGCTAAAAATCCGATGAGGCCGAGCGGGCCATACTGAGTCAAGATAGAAAGCAGAAAATTATGAGGGTCTGCAACAGACTCCAGCGCTGCAGCAGGCTTATAATGTGTATAAAAATGGGCGAAGTTACCCGGGCCAACGCCGGTAAAGGGATGGTCGGCATACATCTTCGCGGCGGCGAGCCAATACTGCCAGCGAACCAGCATTGAATTTCCGCCTGGCAGCCGGTCGTGAGCCAGTCCGTAGGAAACAACTGCGAAGCCAGTGGCGATGAAAAATAATAAGCAAACAAGTAATACGGCTTTTTTGTGCGTATTCAGCCAGTTGCCGAAGTAAAGGAACGCAACGAAACAAACTGCCGCAATCAGGGACGCGGCGATAGCGCCTTTGCTGTGGGTAATAATAAGGCCAAAAATGACGACAGCCGTAGCGACACCACAGGTAATAAGAGACAGAAGCCCGGACCGGCGATTTTTGAATTTGTCGATAAATAGAGCGATGGCGGCAAAAGAAGCCAATATCGCAAAGGAGCCGGCGGAATTGCCGGTAGTGAAAAAGCCACGAACATCCTTTGAATGGAGGCGGTGCTCAAAAAGAAACTGCTGGAAAGAGCCGCTCTGTATGCCAAGCGGTTCGAGCATGGTTTGAGGAGCCTGCTCGTATTGGGCAATCATAGCCTGGTTGCTGACGAAGAACTGCTCGGCGCACTGACAGGCTGAAACCACTCCCAAAGCGGCAATAACAGCCAGCACCAGTTTTATTTTCGACGGCGAATCCAATATCTGCACCAGCAATACAGTCATCAACACCGGCGCAATAAGGCAAACGGCGTCGGTAATTGTTGCTCGCTTGTTTGAGGCGGCAAAGCCTGCGGTGACAACCGCTATGCAAAATAGACACAGGCCGATTTCCACGGAGGTGAAGCGATATAAAAACCTCTTACTACAAAAGCTGCATATAAGCCAGGATACAAATGAGAGAAAAAGAACTGCCGATACGGACAGGCTGTAAAGATTGTCGTTTAGATTGGCGGGAGTGGTGGATTGCGCAGTTGGGCCTTCGGTGTAGGTCGTGCGAAGCGCAATCACACAAAGGCAAAGGGCAAGGACGATGTATTCTAAAATCACCTGTCCTTTACTTTTTGATAAGCTTGAATCAAACGGCATTTTTTTCATTTCCCGAGGTAGTTTCGAGAATGGCGATAATGGCTAAAATCATAAACGTCTGAGCGAAGATTAGAAAAGCGCCGGCGAGATTGACCTGATAGAGAAAAGTTGCGCCGAGGCCGGTGCAGAGCGTAGCCAGATATAAAGTAAGGACTGTCTGTGTTTCAGTCAATCCGCGTTTTTTCAGACGATGGGAAAAATGCTGGGTGTCGCCGACGAAAGGGCTTTTACCCTGTTTTATCCTCAGGGCGGTTACGCTGATAAAATCATAAAGCGGGACTGCCATAACAATGAAGGGGATAAAAACCGGATACCATCGGCCGCTTTGCGCCTGGTGATAATAGGTGGTGCGCAGGGACAACAGCGCCAAGAAGAAGCCGATTACGAGTGAACCGGCGTCACCTGCGAAGATTTTGGCGGGCGGGAAATTAAACACCAAAAAGCCCAGCAGCGTTCCTATGAAAATAATCGCCAGTCCGCCTACAAATACCTGTCCGCTTACAACGGCTGCGGTTAATAAGATGGAGGCGACTATGACGGCGATGCCGGCGGAGGCTCCATCCATATTATCGAGGAAGTTAAAGGCGTTAATAATCAGGACTATCCAGACGGCAGAAAGGGCGGAGGTGATTATTTTATTTTCGATGAAGAACTCGACCCTGATATCAGCAAAGCCTGCGGCGATTAAGGCGACGACGAACTGAATGCCCAGTTTCGAAAACGGCCCCAGTTTTTTTAAATCATCCCATAGACCGAGAATGAAAAGGGTCGTTGCTGCTGCCATTATACCCCAAAGCTGAGCAAGTTTGCCGGTGAACCCTTGGGCGTATTCAGCTATAGAGTCTCCTTTTGCCATAGGACTGTTTAGATGTGGCTCAGCGCTACTCAAAAGAATAGCTCCTGTACAAAACAGCATCAGGGTTACAAATATCGATATTCCGCCGCCGAGAGGAATTACCGAGCGGTGGTACCTGTCTTCGGTTGGATGCGCAACGAAGCCGATGAGTTCGGCCAGCTTTCTTACGATAGCCGTTAAGATGACCGACAGTAGAAATGAGCCGGCCAGCAAAATTACTGCTGACAATATTAATGCTTTGATTTTAACTGCTCCAGTAATTGCGTTCTTACTTTACTGAAAAAATCATGGTAACAATCCTGCCTGTAATCGGGGTAAGTGTAGTCGAAAGGTCGCCAGGCGCCCTTGTCGAAAACAAGCGTTACCTCGGCATACATTTTTTTGCCGATATATATACGGTGCGAGTAGTTTTTTGTCGTGGCTAAGACCAGCTTCGAAGGCTCAATTATACCTGGGTCAAGATTGACCGGCCTGAGCAGGTCAGAGGCGGATTGTTCGGCCAGCTTTTGCTCAAGCTTATTTGTTTTGAGTTTGATTTTGGCAAGCTTTCCGGGGTCAACCAGTTTTTCGATGCTGACGAACTGCCTTAAGATATTTTCACCGGCTTGGTCTTTGTAATAATCGGTCTGGTCGAACGGCCAGACGTCACTTGTGAAATCGGTTTTGCCGAAATTGGCGTTTATTGCTTCGAGGGCGGCCGTCAGGCACTCCTGGTCGGCAGCCAAGATACCTATTATCAGTTTAGCAGGTTTTGGAGCGTTTAAGTTCCACATCTGCGGTTATTAACCAGTTTAACTATTCAATTGTTTCTTTAATAAATCGACCAGTTCGATAGTTTTATTCACTGCTTCTTTAACAGGAACTTTTTGGCTCTGCAATTCACTTCGCAGCTTGATTTCGATGTTGCCCTCTTTAAGGGACTTGCTGCCGACGGTGATGCGGACGGGTATTCCGAGTAAATCTGCATCTTTGAATTTTATGCCGCCGCGGAGGTCTCTGTCATCAAGCAAGACTTCGATATTCTTATCGAGCAATTGCTGGTAGATTTTTTCGGCGGTTCCTGTGACCTCTTTATCATCCTGATTTACGCTGGTAACAATGACTTCAAAGGGGGCGATGCTAATTGGGAAGATGATGCCGTTTGCATCGTTACCTGCTTCGATTGCAGATGCGACAATTCTGTTTATTCCGATGCCGTAGCAGCCCATAAGGCAGGGCTGTTCTTTTCCGGTTTCGTCGAGGAATTTGCAGCCGAGTTTGACTGAATACTTGGTGCCGAGTTTGAAGACCTGTCCGACTTCGATGCCGTGCTTGAAGAGCAGTTTCTTTCCGTTATATGTGTCACCTTCGATGGCGTTTCGGACATCGGCGACAATTACGTTCTTGCCTTCGAGCGGGAAATCCCGGCCGGGGACGACATTCTTAATATGATAATCAGTCTTATTTGCGCCGGTTACGCCGATAGCCATAGCGGCGACTGCGTGGTCGATAATCAATTTTGAAACCTTTTCAGCAAGTCCAATTGGTCCGGCGAATCCGACTTTGGCGCCGGTGGTTTTTTCGATGACAGTTTCATTGGCGAGTTCAGCGTGTTTTCCGCCGAGAATTTGCGTGAGTTTTTCCGGGTTCAAGTCGTGGTCACCACGAATGAGAGTTGCGATTACATTATCTCCATCGGCGTGAATCAGGGTTTTTATCATATCCTTAGGCTGGGTTTTCAGGAATGCGCAAACGGCTTCGATGCTTCCCACGTTCGGGGTATGAACGTCTTCCGGTTTGGGGACATTGGCGATGGGTTTTTGTTTTGGGAGAGGGTCAACGGCGGCCTTTTCGATGTTGGCGGCGTAGGAGCCGTCTTCGGTGTAGACGATTATGTCTTCGCCTGATTCGCAGGGGATAGTGAACTGGTGGGAGCCGGAGCCGCCCATTTCGCCGGACTCTGCTTCGACGATGACGTAATCCAGGCCGCAGCGTTTGAAGATGCGTTTATAGGTTTCGTACATATTCCAGTATTCTTTGTCTAAACATTCGGCCGTTGCGTGGAAGCTGTAGGAATCTTTCATAATGAATTCGCGCGAGCGGAGGACGCCGAAGCGCGGGCGGAACTCGTCGCGGAACTTCTC
>CAIYOL010000164.1 GCA_903927855.1 uncultured Planctomycetota bacterium | reverse complement strand
CAGAGAGCGCAGAGAACATAGAGAAATAAATTATAAACAGTATTAATTGGTTATTGGAAACCGCTCACTGGTTTTCCTTTCAAATCAGCCACAGATTTCACGGGTTTACACCCGACTTCGCCTTCGGCTACGCCGGGCAGGCTGTTTTTTTGACGCTGATTGCGCAGAAAACGCAGAGGAATTGGCCTGGAGGCGTTCTCGACAAAGCTTGTGCTCCAAAACGCAGTTTGTCCGCCAAGTCTTCGTCTCGACCACCCGGCAGCAATCCGGACCACGAAGGCAGACATAATATTAGTCTCCAGTCGATAGTCGTTAATCGCTATCTAATTGATAGTTAATAATGATTATTTGACTTGGGCCTACTGGACCTGAAACCTTGCCCTACTGGGCGATATGCGTTTACCTACTGGTAAACTGGCGGGTATTATACCAAATTTCAGGCAAAAGTCAAACGAAAAAACAATATCCGAGCAGAAGGCAGCATAAGCAAGTACTATAACTCTCTCGCACTAAGCTACGGCCAAGGAAGCATCACCAAATGCATGCTGGCGAGGCACTTGCAATTGACAATTAAGACTTCCGTCAATTGCCTCGGAGTTTTCGAGGTTGGGAAAAAATTAGAAGAGAAAGAAAATCAAAAAGTTTCAGCGGGGAAAAAACGAGTGGCCTTCTCCAATTACAGTCAATGTGGCAGAATTTCCAAATGTACACCTGATTCTTCATAGGACGCCACTCTAACTTTCGAGACTTCCAGTGAAATAATGCATGAATCTCCGCCCGGAGCATCTCGAAATACTGTCTTGTTTAAAGCATCCTGAAACATCTTCAGTTGGTTATCCAAATCAGGGCCATAGGGAAAATCTGCTGGATATTTGTCGGGAGGCATTAAGAAAGTAATTCTCATCGTGCAAGGTCCAGCAACGCGTGGCAAATCCTTTGTTTGAGCTATTATTGCCTTTTCCCAATCTTTAGGACCTTCCAAATTACCCCTTACTTTAGTTTTAGAGTATGGAATTCCCTTTATTTTTATGTTTATGTACGACATTTTCTTTCTATATGGTTAACGTAATAATAGGGTAACTACGGCACAGGTTTGGACTGATTTTATGGTGATGTTGTGATAAGAGCAACAAAAAATTTCATTGCTTAGTGCTGCCGGAGGCCGCAACGAGGAAACGGACAGTAAGTATGCCGAAGGCATACGGGTAAAACAGTATCCGAGCAGTAGGCAGCACAAGCAAAAAGAGTCAGGGAAGATTTAAAATTTGAAATTTCAGAGAACCCACTGGATAAACCGATGGGCTAACCAAAAAGCATAATGGCGAGGCAGCCAAAAACTTCTTTTAATTGCTCGTAATTTCTGGTAATAAAAGAGCACGTAAGAGCGTAAGAGCGTAAGAGCATATGAAGGTTGTAGAGAAAATACACAATACCGATGTTGTTGCAGATGCTCCGCCATCGAAGGCGCACACCCTAAGGGCGTTAATTATCAGCTCTCTAAGTAACGGCAGATGCACGATTTACAATCCGCTGCTCGGCGAAGACCAGCGAAATGTCATTGAGTGCCTGAAAAAACTCGGCGTGGAAATCAGGTTCGACCCATTCGACAAGCTCAGGGCAGGCAAGCCCACTACAGGTGAGCTGCAAAGCGATAAAATCACCGTAGACGGGGCGGACGGAAGATATACGCCTGTCAATGATGAATTAAATGTAGGTGAATCCGGAGTAGGGATGAACTTTTTGACTTCGGCAGCTAATTTGTCTGATAAGCCAATAGTTATTACGGGAAGTAAGAGAATTACCGAACGGCCGATACGGGAAGTGGTGGAGGGATTGCGGCAATTAGGATGCAAGATAGAATATCTCGGCAAAGAGGGTTTCCCTCCTATCAAGATTTACGGCGGCGGGATTAAAGGCGGCACGGCGCAAATAAGCGGCCAGAAAAGCTCGCAGTATTTCAGCTCGATTGTCATATCGTCGCCATACGCTGAAAATAAAGTAACGTTAAAATGCGCCGATGAAATGACGGAAAAGCCATATTTCGATATCAGTCTGCAAATGATGGCGGAATTCGGCGTAAAGGCGAAAAACGATAACTACAAGCAGATAGAAATACCGAAGGGAAGATACTCGGCGAGGGAGATAACAATAGAAGGCGATTACAGCAGCGCATCATTTTTCTTTCTGGCAGGAGCGATTTGTAAAGCGAAAGTTACCGTAAAAGGGTTACGGACTGATACAAAACAAGGAGACAAGGCATTTCTGGAACTATTGGAAAAGATGGGATGCAGAGTATCAGAAACAGATAAAGGAGTTTGTATTCAGGGGCAGAAACTATCCGCGATTGAGGCGGATATGAGCGACTTGCCTGATTTGGTGCCGCCACTTGCGATAGCGTGTGCGTTCGCGAAGGGGGAAAGCAGGCTTACGAATATAGGCCATTTGAGAGACAAAGAATGCGACAGGCTGGCGGTGATGGCTTCGGAATTAGTGAAAATGGGCGTTAATGCAGCGTGCGATGAAAGCTCACTTATCATAAAGGGGAGCGGGAAGATACACGGAGCTCAGATAGACCCGCATAATGACCACAGGATTGCGATGAGCTTTGCGGTCGCAGGCCTAGCGACCGGCGGCCAGACAATAGAAAATGAAAAGTGCGTGGCAAAATCATTTCCAGACTTCTGGGAAAGGTTTGAAGTTTTCTATCAATAGGTTATACTAACGACCGATTTGGAGAAACAAAAATGATAGGCTGTCATATAGGGCGGATGTTTCAGGTAACGGTCGCCGGCGGGTCTTATCAGGAAGGGCTGACTTCCGTCATACAGGGCGTTCCGCCGGGGATGCTGCTGACGGAACAGGAGATTTACGGGGATTTGCTACTTCGGAAGCCGGGAGCGGATGAATTAAGCAGTCCGCGGAAAGAGCCGGACCTTCCGATTATATACAGCGGGCTAAACGCAGCCGATACAATAGGCGGGGCCAAGAATAAAAACCACACCAACGGGACGCCGCTGACGATACTGATTCCCAACCTTGACCGGCATTTTGTTCACGTCGAGCAATATCAGGACACAAACCGCACACCGCGTCCGGGACACGCATCATACGCATCATTTATAAAGTACGGTTCAGCTGACGATGCTATCGGGGCGGGTATATTCAGCGGGCGCTATACATCGACCATTGTCGCGGCCGGGGCCGTAGCGAAGAAAGTATTGAAAAAATGCGGCATTGAAATCTATGCATACGTCAAAGAGCTTGCGTCAGTACGATGTCCCGAGGTCAGCCACGATAAGGCGTTAAAATACACCAACCAGTTCAAAAAAATGAGGCGCGACCTTGACCCGTTCTACCAGGAAATCTACGTCAAAGGCCGGGTCAATATGGATATGCGGTTTTTAGAAAAGGCGGCGGTATTTGCCCAAATCGAAAAGGAAATCGACTCTATCCGCGGAAAAGAGCCCAAGACGAAGCCAGACGCTATTAGGGACAAATACGGCGTGCACCCGGTATTGAACTGCCCGGATATCAAAACTGCCGGGGAGATGGTCGAAGCATGTGAGAAGATAACCAAGACTGGGGATTCGGCAGGCGGGGTAGTTGAAGTAGTCGCAACCGGTGTGCCGACGGGTCTGGGGGAGCCGGTCTTCTATAAACTCGACGCAGAACTTGGCAGAATGTTAGGCATCGGGGCAGTCAAAGGCGTGGAGGTCGGGGCGGGCTTTGCGGTGAAAGATATGACGGGCATCCAATCCAACGACCAGATGCGAGCGAAAAACGGGAAGGTCACTTTCGAGTCAAATAACGCCGGCGGGATTACAGGCGGGCTTTCTACGGGGCAACCAATCGTTGTTCGGCTGACGGTCAAGCCGACGCCGACAATCGACAAGCCACAGAAGACAATCGACAAGTACACCCTTGAGAACAAAGAACTGGCGGCCATCACAAGGCGTGACCCAACGATTGTGGCACGGATATGGCCGGTCGCCGAGAACTATACAGCCATAGTTATACTCGACCATCTGCTTACACACTACGGCTACCAGGCGCTCAAGGCCAAGGTAAACTGTTAAGAACGCTGCAAGCTGTTATTAACGCGGAATGCAATGCCGAGTCTCTGACCACTGGCTTTCAACGAGGTCGGCATCACGCACCTTGAAACGGAACCTGTAGCTCTGAAGACCTGTGCCTACGCAAACATCCCATTGTGGGCTGTCTTGCCAACCGCTGCTGAAACCATTGTGAACAGCGCAACTAATGTTGATAGCGGGATAATTACGGCATTCAAAATAATACTGCACTGGGCCACCCGGATTTTCCGGGTCCGTGGCTGTCGCGGCTATCATGTGGTCAACAGCATTATCTCCGGAGAAGGGGTACTCCCACGGATTTAAGAGGTCGCCAGGTAGTATTACCGCCCACACCACGGGAGTCGGCGGGAGGTTTTGTACAAAAGTAGTCGCAGAACAGGGGTCTGACCAGCCGGTCTGGTTCGGCGGTGCGGCATTATCACGTGCCCTAACCTTAAATGTATACAGGGTACTCGATGTAAGGCCCGTAGCCACATAGGTCTCGCTGCCTACCCCTCCTACCCAGCCGCTGCTCCTGTTGCCGTCGGTGGTACATAGGAAGTAGTACTGCACAGGCGGCGAAGTCGCATCAGTAGAGGTCGTTGACGTCATTGTAATCGAACTCGGACTCACTGCCGCCGGTCCCGAGGCCCAAGTCACAGGTGTCGGCGGGGTGAAGTCTACCGCCCTTTGGCCGGCTACTGCATAGCCGATTTCTGACCACAGGGTTTCGTGGCCTCTTTCATCACGAGCCTTTACCCTGTAGCCATATGTGATGTTTACGTCGAGGCCGGTGGTGACGTATGTCGCACCGGGGTTCCAGCCTCTGTTGCTGTCATTGCCGGTGACGCACTCGAAGTAATACTCAACAACCCCGCCCCAAGAGTCAAGGGCAGTTTCGGCTGTCATGCTGATTGCATAAGGAGGCGTTGTTGTAGTCGAATAAGGCGCTACCTTCCACTTGCTCGGGTTGGGAAGCGGAGCATCCGTATCTTCGGCAAGCCAGCATTCTTCTAATAAGGCCAAATCATCGTAGTTAACGTGTGAATCAAACGTAATGTCGGCACCGCCACACCAGTTGTTATCTGCCGAGCATCCACTGTCAAGCCAGTGCATACTGAATATCGCAAAGTCAACAAGATCGACATCCCCATCCTTGGACAGGTCACAGAAACTGCATAGCTCTATTGGATGAGCAAGCAGATAATGATAGCCCATATCCACTAAATTCGTATCAAATACCTCGTCGGTACGTGTGGTGTAGGGGTTGGACAAGCCGACACTGCCTGCATAGTCATTTCCTTTATCGACGCAGGGGCTGTCAGTAGTCTGACCGGGGGCGTTGGTGTCGGTTTGACTGAGATAGTAGCTGCCCAGCGGCCCAGTCACGAAAAGCGGGTCGAACTGGATGTTTCCGATGCCCCAGTTGACTGTACAACCATTGTCAACAAAGACATAGGTCTGTCCACCCTTAACATCGCTGTAGGAGACATCCATCGTGGAAGGTCTTGGGTCGTATTCGAAGCCGGTTCCCACAGCTAACTCGTTGCCCTGCAGGGCATGGTTATTCCACAGGATGCTATTAAGTATGATTGAGTAACTGTGATAGCTGCTGTATACGCCACCGCCGAAGCCAGTTCTGCCAGGCTCGCCGAAGTCACCTGTGGCCTCATTGCCAACGATAGTGCAATTTGTAATCAGCGGCGAGGCATACCAGTTGACGGACAATCCGCCGCCGTCCCGTCCGGCCAAGTTATCAACCACCAGACAGTTTTTGACCATCGGCGTGCTGGTCTCGATGCCACTAAAGAATATTCCACCGCCTGATGCTTCGGCCTCATTATCAATAATAACGCAGTCTACGATTTCCGATTCCATAGAGGTACTGTAGATACCACCACCCTGACCGACGGCGTTGGTATCGAAGTCACTCTGCGAGACGCCAGCAAAATTGTCGTGGACAATGCAGCCCTGTATCAGACCGGCGCCTTTGGTGCCGTAAATACCGCCGCCGACGTATGCAGTATTGCGCGCTACGTTACAGTCGATGACCTGCGGGGCGCCGTTTATCCAGTACATTCCGCCGCCAACCGCGGCATTATTGTCGGTAATATTGCAGTTGATGAACTCTATATTAGCGGTTTGCTCGAAGGCGATACCGCCGCCGTGACCGAGATAGGGGTCAAGGTGATATGTATCATCCGGCCTTGGCGCGTTGTTGTCAGTGATATTACAGTCAATGAATCTCACATCACAGTCATTAGCGCAGAACACGCCGCCGCCGAAGCTTGGAATCCTGTATGCGATGACGGGGTCTGGTATTACAAACGGCCTGGTGCCGCCGATACCGCTCATCCCGCCCGAAGCAGTGTTATTGGTGATGTTGCAGGCGATAAATGTCGGCGAGCTGCGGCTGTCGCAGAATACGCCTCCGCCGAGGCCACTGTAGAACCAGTAGTCACCAACATATGGTTGACCATTGGAGCCGACAAGCGACTGCCAGGGGAAGGTTTCGTCGTTGCTCCACGAACCGCCGTGATTTGCATCCTGATAATTCGGGGTTGGATACGTGCCTGAAGAGTTGCCGCCGTTGCCAGCGTTACCACCTCTGACCCTGCAGTTGGTAATTTTACAATTGACAAGGGTCGGGCTCGCATTGGAGGCGATATATACACCTCCACCATAGCTGCCGCCCGCCCAGCCGCCACGACCGGCAGGAACACCTGCGCCGGCGTCTGCACCGTCGCTGGCATTGCCGCCTGTGATGTTGGTATCTCTGATAACGCAATTCCTTATAGTCGGGCTTGCACCATCGCCGATATACACGGCGCCGCCACCGATGGAGTAGCCATCAAAGCCGTTTTGTCCTGCCGTGGTGGTGTCCTGGGCATCAATCATATTGTATGTTCCGCCTCTAATGGTAAAGCCATCGAAGACCGTGTTTTGGGTCGCTCCAGGCAAAAACGCAAGTGCAGGACTGGCATAACCGGATGAATCAATAATCGTCGCCGCGACAACACAGGGGTCGTCCGGGTTTGTACTTGTGATGGTAATTTCCTTGTCAACGTAAATCAAGCCGCCTTGATAGGTGCCACTTGCGACCTCGACGATGTCGTACTGTCGGGCAGCCCCGATAGCCGACTGAATGTTGGTATAGTCGCCGGGAACAGTGAAAACCTGCGGAGTACCAAACTCAATCGTTACATACTTGTCGCCGTTCATAGTAACGGTATTTGTCGCTGAATAGGATGCGTCATTATCTGTGCCGGTCCACTTTTCGACCCTGTAACCTTCGCCGGGAGAAGCAGTAAGGTTTACGACCGTACCACGCGGGTAAGTATGAGTACCGGCTGGTGAAACGCTGCCGCCCAAGCCTATTACCGCCGTCGTCAGATCACAGACGTTCCTCACGAACGTCACGGTGACCGTCCTATTCCTATCCATCAGCACCGTGTTCTCGGTGCCGGTGAGCGTATCATCGTCGGTGCCGGTCCACAAAACCTGGTAGCCTGTCGGCGGGTCACTGGCAGTCAGATGCACTACCGTGTACTGATAGTAGTAGTGACTGCCGTTAGGATCGACCTTAGGTTGGTTAGCCGGACTTAACCCAGAAACTGCAATAGCAGTAGAGGTTAACTTATACTGAGGCGCTATGAACAGCTTGTAATGATAACCCATATCCACGATGTTGACGTCATTTACGCTATCGGTTCTGGTAGTATAGGTATCAAGACCGATACCAGAAGCATTCGCATCGGCACTTCCACTATCAACGCAAGGGCTGGTCATATCCTGTCCCGCGAGGATTTGACTTAGATAATAGCCCCCAACAAAGCACGGGTCTTTATTGATATTATAGCTGTTGGGGTCCCAGCTGCGACTGCAAGGGTCCCAGTTAATTGTGCAATTAGCGTCAACGAAGATGGGATCCGGGATTATCGAAATCAAGTCAATCGCACCCATAAGCGTTTCAACCACTTGTTCGGCACCAACGGCCTGCAGGACAGTTCCTCTGGTTTCGTCGGCTAAAACTGTGAAATAGCCGGCCGCACTAACATCTCCGCCAATCAGCAGCGGCACGATGCGTTTCGGCGCATCCCCATTCGGCTCTGCTGCTGCGATAATATCCTCAATCGTATAATTCGTAAAAGGCTCAGGCTCATGGGGCGGAGCATCACTCATAAGAATAATTACTCTCATTACATTACCAGTCCGCCATGCCCCCGGCCCCAATGATTCGGGGCTGGCCCCATACAACTGGCCGCCCAGTCTTGTCGCCAGTGAGTTATGGTCGATACATTCCATCAGGGCCGTATAGACCGCTTCATTCGTATCACCACCACCAGAGACGACTAACGAATTAATCGCAGTTACCACGTCAGCAGTATTAGTAGTGAAGCCCACAACAGTGTTATATGGATAATCATCAGCACTACCATACGGATCAAGCGGGTTTAAACTTGGCTGATTAAAATCTCTAAAGGCTACCACGGCAATCCTAGGACTCGGAACTTTAGTTACTATAGCCTCGGCTATTTGACTTGCCGCAGTTTTAACGGCGTCGATATCATCAGACATACTGCCGGTTGTATCTATGCAGAAGACAAGGTCCAGCGCCTTTATTCTCCCCCCAAACGCGTTCGGGTCGCAAGCATCCTGAATGTCACTGTACGTGACATTTACCGCTGACGGCCTTGGGTCATACTTAAAGCCGGTGGCGACGGCAAGCTGTGAACCTTGAACACCAATATTACCAGCGTTACCCCAGATGATACT
>CAIYOL010000163.1 GCA_903927855.1 uncultured Planctomycetota bacterium | reverse complement strand
GGGTGTGTATGTATCCAATCTTATGTATATCAAAAAGAGGGATGAGGAAATCATTGAAAATATAAGTTTATTTTTACGTAAAATAAGTACCTTAAGAAATAAAATAATTTATGTTGTATCTAATGAAGTTGGAGGAGGCATTGTTCCAGCGAGTAAATCAGGGAGGTATTATTATTTACCGTCGGGCCAAAGGGTCAAAAGCCAGGATGAAGCGAAGAAAGAGGGGAAGGAGGATTGGGGTGTCGGGCCAGATATTGAGGTGAAATTGAGAAGCGATGAGATTAAAAAGATGTTTGATGTGCAGAGGGACAACGACGTGCTGGTGAAAGCCGACCACAATAAGGAGGCGGCGCCACTGAAAAGGCATACAATCGAAGAAAGCTTATCAGCTGACCCTCAGCTGGCGGTCGGGCTTTTAGTTGTTGAGAGCAAATTAATTCAGGTTAGTTCTGAAATCCATTAGTAAAGCAGGTGTGAGTATTTGACAAAGCGAGAAATAAGCCAATTTGAACGGCAGAGGCAGGAGAAGCTGTCTCGCTTCAGGGAGTCGGGTGTTGACCCTTATGGTGGCAGATACGAAGGGGCGAAGCAATCGGCCGATATTAAAGGAAGGTTCAAAGAGTGTGATGAGAGTCAACGGGCCAAGTGTGCCGGCAGGATTGTACTGCTGAGGGACATCGGCAGTTTGATTTTTATGACGCTGCGTGACTGGAGCGGGACCATCCAGGCAGGCTTGAGCAAAAAGCTGCTTGGTGATAAATGGCCGCTTGCCAAGCTGCTTGAACTTGGCGATATAATCGGCGCTGAGGGGCAATTAGGAAAGACAAAGACGGGGGAGATTACCATATGGGCCGACAGCGTAACGCTATTGAGCAAATCGCTTTTGCCGCCGCCGGAGAAATTTCATGGTTTGTCGGATATTGACCTGTGTTACCGGCAGAGATATGTAGATTTGTGGGCCAATCCCGAGGTGATGGAGCGATTCAAGAAGCGCAGTTCGATAATTGCCACGGTTCGTGAGTTTCTCGGGTCACGCGGATTTCTGGAAGTTGAGACGCCTATGATGCAGCAACAGGCCGGCGGAGCGGCGGCCAAACCATTTGTGACACATCATAATACACTGGATATGGATTTGTTCCTGCGGATCGCGCCGGAGCTGTTTCTCAAGAGATTATTAGTCGGGGGGATGGAGAAGGTCTTCGAGATAAACCGGAATTTTCGCAACGAGGGGTTGAGCAGGGTACACAACCCGGAATTTACGATGCTGGAACTGTATCAGGCATATGCAGATTACAATGTGATGATGGATTTGACTGAGGAGCTTATCTGCCTGCTGGTGGGGAAATACTGCGGCGGCGAGCAGGTTCAGTTTGATGAAAAGACGGTTAATTATTCGAGGCCGTGGCGACGTGCCACGTATGCAGAGTTATTAAAGGAATACAGCGGCTGCGATATCGACGATACCAGTTCTGTGAGGGCGAAGGCGAAAAAACTCGGTTTAGAAGAAGCGGGTATGGACGATGCGGTGGTTATCAACGGGGTGTTTGAGGCAATGGTTGAGGAAAAATTAGTTTCGCCGACATTTGTAATAGATTATCCAGCAGCTCTGTGTCCGTTAACGAAGCGTAAAAAAGACAATCCAAAATATGCGGAACGATTTGAACTTTATATAGCAGGGATGGAGCTTGCTAACGCCTATACGGAGTTGAACGACCCGGCGGTTCAGGAGGAGAACTTCAAAATCCAGCTTCGCGGACAGGAAGAGACGATGGCGAAGATGGACGCGGATTTTATAACGGCGCTGAAGTATGGTATGCCGCCGGCAGGGGGGCTGGGTATAGGAATTGACAGATTAATAATGATTTTAACCGGCGCTACGAGTATTCGGGACGTGGTGCTGTTTCCGCTTCTGAGGCCTGCCTCCGAATAAAACGATTGGGCTGGACATGCTGAAATTGTTTCTATGGCTGCGATACCTGCGTAAGAAAAAGATAGTATTTTTGAGCATAGCGGCGGTTGCATTGTCGGCGGCACTGTTGATAGTTGTCGCTAATTTGTTCGGCGGTTTTATCGATGTGTTCGAGCAAAGTGCGGTTAAGGCGATGGGGGACGTAGTTCTGGAACCGCCGATCAAGTTTCCGAAATATGAAGAGCTTATCAGGCGTTTAGAGCAAGTGAAGATGGTGGAGTCGGCGTCGGCTACTCTGTCGGCTGACGGGCTGCTGCATTTAGGCAAAGGCGATGTTCGCGGGGTGGAGATTTGCGGGGTCTCGAATCTTGATACTCGATTCTCAAAACTCGAACGAATATCCGGCAATGAGCGTCCGCCATCGGAGAACGAGCAACAGGTGCGCGGATTTGTGGGAATCGGGGTGGTGGCGGAGCCGAACGAACAGACGGATGAGTATGATTTTGACGCGGTTAAAAGGGTGATTGGTCAGGAATCTGTTCTTACGACGGGGGCGGTGATAAAATCGCAGGAAGACAGCGGGGCGACGACGGTCAGGAGAAGGACCATAAGATTTACAATAGCGGACGTTGTTTTCACGGGAGTTTATTACCTTGACAAGAGTTTCGTGTATCTGCCTATAGAAGAAGTTCAAAGGGTTTTGTATCCGGGGCTAAACGGCGGTGTTGCGGGCCAGGTTCAAATCAAGCTAAAGGCTGGGGCTGAGACCGATGCTGCACTTGCGGAGATTAGGGATGTGTGGAAGGGTTTTGCTGCTGAGCAGCTTGGCTGGGAGCCGTATCTTATAAGCAGGACGGCAATTGTTACGGCTAAGCAGATGCAAAGCAGATACGTAGCGGAGTTTCGAAAGCAGATGAGGGTATTGCTGTTTATATTTGGCATTGTAAGTTTGAGCGCTGTTCTGCTGATTTTCTGCATATTCTATATGATAGTTGAAACGCGGCAGAGGGACATTGCGATAATAAAAAGCTGCGGGGCCACAAACGGTTCGGTGGCATCGATTTTTGTGGGATTTGGTGTCTGCGTGGGCGTTGTTGGTTCGGGAGTTGGGATGATATTAGGGGACATTATAACGAGGAATATAAATACTATCGAAGAGTGGATAAGGATAATCTTTGGTTTAAAGCTTTGGAAAAGCAGTGTGTATATGTTCAGCAGGATACCGAATGAGATTGATTGGAACTCGGCCTTGTTTATAGCGTTGTCGGCGATTATAGCAGCTACTGTGGGGGCGCTGATACCTGCGATTATTGCGGTAAGGACCAGGCCTGTCAACGTGTTAAGGTATGAATAATAAATAGTAATGTATAAGATTATTTTGTCATTTCGATACCTGTTCAAGAGGCGCGTCAGTTATTTAGCACTTTTGGCGGTGGCACTTTGCGTGTTTATAGTAGTTGTGGTGATGACTGTAATGACGGGGCTGGTGCGCAATTTTAAAGATAATAACCATAAGTGGGCAGGTGATTGCGTAGTTGGGACCGAATCGCTGGTTGGTTTTCCGTATTATGAAGATTTTATAAAAAGGATTGATGGGACTGATTTTGTCGAGGGAGTTTCGGCATTGGTGAAGAGCTATGCCCTGGTAAAGAATCGTAATCTGGACTGGAGCAGCAGCGCGGAGATTATGGGTATTGACCCTGTTAAACACAGCAAGGTTACTGATTTTGACGAGACGCTGCACTACCGCAAGAACGATGCGGCTAAAGCCTTTGAGCCGGCGTATGCCCCGAATCTTACCGGCTGTGTGGTAGGGGTTGACAAATGGCTAATGCGTGATGAAGATGGTAAATATAGTTATGAAGATAGTCCTTATGAAGTAGCTCTTTTGGTGAGCTGCTTTCCTTTGACATCAAAAGGCGCTTTGGCAAAAGCCGGGACAGACCTGGTAAATACGAAAACTTTTTATTACAGCGACACTTCTCGCAGCGGATTGGCCGGTGTTGACAGCTCATTTATTTATTTGCCGCTCGAAGATGCACAGCTACTTTGCGGGATGGCAGGGCCTGTTAAAAGAATCAGTGCAATCCATATAAAGTTCAAACCGAATGTGAAACTGGCGGATGGGTGTGAAAAAGTCGCTGCGCTATGGAAGAAGTTTGTAGAAGAAAAAAAAGGTGCAGAACAGGCAGGATTACTGGATACAGTTAAGGTACAAAGCTGGAAAGATTACAGGCGTGAATTCATCGCGGCGATGGAAAAGGAACAGACAATGCTGATGATTATGTTTGCTCTTGTTGGGGTTACAACTGTGTTTATTATCTTTGTTGTTTTTTATATGATTGTCAGTCATAAGAGCAAGGACGTCGGCATATTGAAAAGTATAGGCGTTTCAAAGGCGGATGTTATCGAATTATTTTTGTGTTTTGCTTTTTTAATGGGTCTTTTGGGCAGTGCCGCCGGTGTTTTCGGCGGCTGGTTATTTTTGCTCAAAATTAACAGGATAGAAGGTTTTTTGTTTGAGCATTTTGGGTTTCAGTTGTGGGACAGGACGATGTATGCTATCGGAGATATTCCCAATGCTATTGATTTGAAAGTTTTGGCAGTGATAATAGCTTCTGCAATAGGTGCCTGTTTGGCTGGTGCGTTTTTGCCGAGCCGGCGAGCGGCGAAATTAGAGGTTGTAGAGACGTTGCAGGTGAGTCAATTATGAGCAAAGACGGTTTTATATTACAGGCAGAAGGACTTTATAAGTCTTATCGGATGGGTGAGGCAAAGGTCAGTGTGCTCAAAGGTGTGGATTTGGCTGTGAGGAAAAGTGAGTTTGTCGCAATAGTCGGGGCCTCCGGCAGCGGCAAAAGCACACTATTGCATATATTAGGTGCTCTGGACAGGCCTGAAAAAGGCATTGTAAGCTTCGAAGGGCGTGATTTGAGCCGGATGGGGGAGCGCGAATTGAATAAATTTCGCAATAAAATGGTAGGATTTGTTTTTCAGTTTTATCATTTATTGGACGAATTAAGCGTACTGGAAAATGTTTTTCTTCCGGCTATGGCTTCGAAAAGCGTATTCGGGTGGCTTGGCAGCCGGAGGTGGGCGAGAGACCGAGCCAGAGCATTGCTAAGCGAGCTTGGTTTGAGCGAAAGGGCCAATCATAAGCCGTATCAGCTGTCTGGAGGGGAAAGGCAAAGGGTGGCTATCGGCAGGGCATTGATGAATGAGCCGAGAATACTTTTGGCAGATGAGCCGACGGGAAATCTTGACTCTGCGACAGGAAATGATATCCTAAAGGTCTTTGAAAGATTGAATAAAGCCGGCCAGACGATTGTGATGGTGACCCACGACGAAAGGATTGCCCAGAAGGCTGGGCGGATAGTAACGCTGGCGGACGGCAAAATAAAGCGAGAGGGCGCAGAAGCATAAGCTCACAGGAGACTTGTGTCGTGTGTGCGTCTGTTAAAGGAATATTTTATGGCGTTGAAGATTTGGCTTGACGACAAACTGGTGGACGAAGCGGATGCCAAGATAAGCGTTTTTGACCACGGCCTTCTTTATGGGGACGGGGTATTCGAAGGCATTCGTGTTTACAGCAGCAGGGTATTCGAGATGGAGGCGCACATTAAGCGTCTCTGCGAATCTGCGAAGGCAATTCGCCTGGAAATTCCGATGAAAAGGGACGAGCTTATCAAGGCCGTTGAAAAGACCGTTGAGGCCAACGGTGTTATCGATGGTTATATTCGACTTGTTATAACGCGAGGGACGGGCAGTTTAGGACTAAATCCTTTTACCTGTGAAAACAGCACAATATTTATCATAGCAGACAACATACAGCTTTATCCGGAAGAGCTTTACGAAAAAGGGATGAAGGTAATTAGCGCAACGACGGTCCGCAATCATCCGCTGGCGATTCCGCCGCAGGTCAAAAGTCTGAATTACCTCAATAATATACTGGCCAAGATTGAGGCGCTGGATGTAAATGTGCCCGAAGCGATTATGTATAACCACGAAGGATATGTAGCCGAAGCGACCGGCGACAACGTTTTTATTGTAAAAGACGGGGTTATATATACTCCGCCTGTCGAGGCCGGTGCGTTAAGCGGGATAACTCGCGGCATCGTTATCCGGCTGGCCGGGGAAGCAAAGCTTAAGGTAGTCGAAAAAAACCTTACGAGGTTCGATTTATACGTTTGCGATGAGTTTTTCCTTACCGGTACTGCTGCCGAGGTCATTGGTGTTGTGGAGATTGACGGCAGAATTATCGGTGACGGCAGGCCCGGGGCTTATACCTGCCTGATGAGGAAGAAGTTCTTCAAATACGCCCACGGAAAGAGCAAGTAGTTAACGTTTCAGTCGCATCACAGACGGGATACAAGGGACGAAACTCGCGGCATATATAATATGCAATTACCGATACATACAGACATACAAAGCAGTGTTCCTGCTTTTAAACGTATCAACGATGAATTGGGGCAGGTTAAAGAGCTGATAAATGAGCAATTGTTGTGCTGTCCAGAGAAAATCGGTGTCGTGCGATTAGTCGAGCACCTGAATGGCTGCGGCGGCAAGATGATTCGTCCGGGTCTGGTTTTACTTGCCGGCGGGGCTGTCGGTAAAATCACGGGCC
>CAIYOL010000162.1 GCA_903927855.1 uncultured Planctomycetota bacterium | reverse complement strand
TTTGGTTTATCCATATATTTGATGGCATTGCTCAACAGATTCTGGAATACCTGCATAAAGCGGGTCTGTTCACACTTAACCGTCGGCAGTTCATTTTCGATTGTAATGGTGATGTTCTCCGGCGGAGCAACCATCTCGATAGCTTCTGAGGCGAGTTTATTAAGATTTACTACAACTTTTCTTTCTTCAACACGCCCGACTCTGGAATACTGCAGGATACCATCGATGAGGTTATGCATCTGCAACACCCGCTTGGAAAGCGAATCCAGCTGTTTTCTGCCGTTCTCATCAAACTTGTCGGCATAATCAGTTGACATCCATTTGACGAGGGTGTTAATTCCTCGCAACGGGGCCTTCAAATCATGTGAGACTATATATGCAAACTCCTTTAATTCCTGATTAATATCTTTCACCTGCTGATTAGTTCGTTCCAATTCTTTGATGAGTAGGGCCTGTCTTTGCTCTGCCTGCTTACGTTCGGTGACGTTGCGAGCGATTGCTATTATGAAGTCTTCTTTCTTCTGACTTACGAGCTTCAGACTGGTTTCTGTAAAGAAAGTCGTCCCGTCTTTGCGTTTGTGCTGGCCCTGGATGACCAAATCTTCCTTGAATTTGAGGTCAGCCATTTGCTCATTCCAGGAGGCATCATCGGGTACCGTCTGCTCGATATTTTTGAAGGCCATTTTTAGCAATTCTTCACGCATATACCCGAGACTGGCACAAGCCCTGTCGTTTGTATCCAGCAAGCGACCCCATTTGGGTTCCATGATAAAGATACAGTCATTCGAGCGGTCTATCAGATGTCGAAGTAATTCCAGCTTTTCTCCGGTCTGTCTGCGCGCTGCGATTCTGCCCATATGCTCAGCAATTGTGTATAACAAATCCTGTTCCTCCTTAAGGAAGGGGCTTTTGTTGTTTTCCTGCTCTTCTCCGAGGTAGTAAACTTCAACAGCTCCGAATTCGTCTCCGGATATTTTAATCTTAGCATACAGACTCAGTTCACTTTTTTTGAAATTATCTGTTTTATAGTTTACTCCTTCGAAAGTGATTCTTACACAGGTGTTATCAGGGTACTGAAATGTGTTACGAATCAGATGAGCTGTTTCCTGAAATATTTCCTCCAAAGAGATTCCCGGTCGCTCGATAAGTTTGGATAACCCGTAAAAACAATCGAGGTGTTTAATGTGCTGCTGCGATTTTTCCTGAACTGATGAACGGCTACCAATTTCATCCTGAAGTTTTGCGTTGATGGTCAATAGTTCCTCTGTGCGCTCCCTCACTTTTTCTTCGAGGCTTGTGCGGGCTTCTTCTAATTTACAGGTCATATCATTGAAAGATTGGGCGATGGCGCCTATTTCATCATCTGAGCTAACCTCTATTTTGGCTTCTAATTCACCTTTTCCTATTTTATCCGCGGCATACCTGAGTTTTACGAGGGGCTTTGAAACAGTCCTCCAGATAAAATAACAAACAATAACTACTGCCAGGATGCCGATAATGGTTGAGATAATAATAATTCCTGTGCTGTTGCTGGCCACTTCTTTAATCATCTCTATCTCTGTTGCCGCTTTTGCCCCGTTAGAATTGCCTGATAGCATCTGGTCGATGTCGAACATGATATCAGTGGTGTATTTTATAGCGATTGCGCCGACGATTGCCACCAACAAGGCAATCACTATAAAGCCCAAAACTAATTTCTGGCCTATTCGCATTTTACGCCTTTTTATTCTTTATGTACGTGTGTATTCTTTCGTGCGCTTACAGCCCATTTCTTAAGCGTTTGGTCGTTAAAGATTTGTCGGCATATTAAAAGGGTGATTTCATTTAAAAAAGCATTTTTTTCGACAATATTCTTGAATTTATCTGGTATATTCTGGGACGTAGAACACATGGATTTTTAAGGGTATTTTTGAGTTTTCCAACCCCATACAGATGGTGAGAAATAGTATAGCCCAGAGGGTTATAGATGAATCGTAAACCGACTGTCAGGAACCGTACTTAATAACGTCCGATTTAGCTGAAATTTATGACCATTAACGTGGTGTTGACGAAGACTCAAGCCAGATACAACTTCATTTCTTGATTTCTGTAATCCATCTGTCTGATTCGGATTTGCGAGAGCCTAAAGGCTTTTTCCCCTTGAAGGTACAAAGAAACGGAGAGGGCGGGATTCGAACCCGCGGTAGGGAAACCCTACATACGCTTTCCAAGCGTACTCCTTCGGCCACTCGGACACCTCTCCGGTTAAAGACCGAGAATATCCGCCTTAAAGCCATTTTTCAACATTAAATTTTTATCTTCTGCATGTTATGTCGCAGGGTTTAACAGCCGATTTATTAAAGTGAAATATTTTTTTGAAAGGAGAATGCGATGCAAAGTACGATGCGCGGATTAAAAAGCTGTCTGTGGATAGCCGGTATTGCATGCCTGCTGTCGGTATGTGTAATGTTCTTTACGCCCATCTCGGCATGGGAATCCATCGCCAAATACTTTGGTGTGGAAGTGCTTCCGGATTCGCCAATGTTCGTATATGTGGCCCGTCTCACGTCGGCCATGTGGACTATGATAGGGATATTTTTTATCATCCTGGCACTGAACCCTACGAAATATGAAGCGATGATACCCTTCGCTGGCCTGGCTATGGTGTTCCTGGGAATGGTCTGCTGGGTAACAGGACTTGTAATGGGAATGCCCTCTCGCCTGGTCCTCAGTGATGCTTTGAGCAGCATAGTGTTGGGTACTCTCATCTTTGCATTATGGAACAGGGGTAAAAGGCTCCAGAAAAAGCAAAGCGGATTTTCCGCCTGCCAAACAGGCCTCTAACGCCCCAATTACCCAAATATGCGCCCGGTTTGATATTATTTCACATCCTGTGGCTCGCCCAATAATCTCATAGGATGCAGCACTTGCAGTCTGCACATTTCTGTCTTATAATGCCCAGTCAGCTCGCTGAAGTTTTGTGCAGGACCATATAAACATATTTGGGGTAATAGAAGGGGCGATTATTTATGGCAAAAATACAAATCGTATTCTACAGTATGTATGGACACGTGTATCAACTGGCCGAAGCTGTAGCCGAAGGAGCTCGCCAAGTTCCCAACACCGAAGTAACCCTCTATCAGGTCCCGGAACTTGTTCCTGAACAAGCGCTGGAAAAAAGCGGCGCTAAAGCTGCCCGCAAGGCATTTGCGCACATCCCCATTGCACAACCCAGCAAGCTGGCCGAGGCTGATGCGATTATATTCGGCACCCCGACGCGGTTCGGCAATATGTGCGCTCAAATGCGCAATTTCCTCGACCAGACAACCCAGTTGTGGCTGAAAGGTGCCCTAATCGGAAAAGTCGGCAGCGTTTTCGCCTCCACCGCAACTCAGCACGGAGGACAGGAGACAACCATCACAAGTTTTCATACTACACTATTGCATCACGGAATGATTGTTGTCGGAGTGCCTTACTCCCAGCAAGGCTTGCTCAATATGAAGGAAATCACGGGGGGCACACCATACGGAGCAACCACTCTTGCCGATGCCGATGGCTCCCGTCAGCCAACCGAGAACGAATTAACTATTGCGAGATTTCAAGGTCAACGCGTCGCCGAGATTGCCACTAAGCTCTGCCGATAATTTAGTGCTCTTTATTTTTACCTCGGCGGTGCTGGAAGAAATCCTGCAGTTGTTTTGCGCATTCGTCAGCCAGGACGCCGCTTACAACTTCCAGCCGATGGTTCAGCCGTCCATCTGTAACGATGTTATACAGACTTTTTACCGCGCCTGTCTTCGGGTCGTCGCAACCGTAAACAAGTTTTTCCATTCTGCTCAAGACCAGCGCGCCTGCACACATAGGGCAAGGCTCAAGCGTTACATATATCGTGCAGCCGTTCAGGTGCCAGTTTCCTAAAGCTGCCGCCGCCTGGGTAAGAGCGATTATCTCCGCGTGCGCGGTCGGGTCCTGCAGTTGCTCCCGCTGATTGTATGCCTTTGCGATGATTTGATTTTTATGAACGATTACCGCCCCAATCGGCACATCACCATTTTCCTCGGCGATTTTGGCCTGGTCGATGGCGAGCTTCATAAAATTTTCATCTTGTTTGGTAATGTTCATCATAGGCGGCGCAGGCTAAAGCCCACCTTGCCGAATGCTACTTTTTACTTAATTTCAACAATCGGGCATTTTAGGAAAATCCACTGGAGGGGTTTCTTTTTTCAATAGTTCAGGTATGATTGGTTCACTTATTTCTAATTTAAGAGGCGTGATGCTCTCATCTA
>CAIYOL010000161.1 GCA_903927855.1 uncultured Planctomycetota bacterium | reverse complement strand
TATGAGCAATTTTCAATAACTCTGACGCCCATCGGGTTCTCAATATTTCGTCCGGACATAAGAGACCTTGGTGATAAATTACTACTTTCTGGAATTTTGAAAAACAAGAAAGAATTTGTTCGTCTTGATGATACCATCACAAAGGTTAACGGGTTTAATACAATCCGCGCCGATCTTTTAACCGAATACAAGTACCCGAACAAAAATTTTGTTTATCGCCGCATTTATTTTTCTGTGGACTACGGCTATACACCTGTTAGATTCGAGTTTGTGGCTGGAGGCCAGGCTGTTTTGGCATTTGTGTACAATCGTTGGAGCAGGTTGCAGAAGGATTATGGTTTCCGAGTAGCGGCGTCATCAACAACCCTGATGTAGAGGTTAGAGATGGTTTTCGGACCATTGGCAAAATCGTTGTCAATCAGGGCCTTACAGATAAAGATTTTGATATAGAGTTTCCCAAAGGCACCAGAGTGCATGATAAAATCAATAACAGGGAATATAAGATTAAGCCTGCCGATAAGTAATTCACAAATAATATCTACAGGAAGCTGCAATCTGGCTTACTGCGAAAGCTACGTAAACAGCCGGTGTAAGATCCGCGGCGGCGAGCCTATCAAGTACTGTGATAACGGTGCCTGAAACATCACATCAGACGGACATTTCGCAAGATAAGCTCGGCAAAAAAAGTTGAAGCATTTCAAATAAAAAAGTTCAGACCTCGTAAGAAATCTGAATCTTTGAGGTCTGTTGCTTTGTCTCCAGACATGGGTGAACCAGCACCGCACAGTTAAAATCCAGCCGCAATAAACGGTCAAAAACGCATTTTGAAAAAATTTTTCAAGAAAAATAGGATTATATATCCGATTTTTTTTAATACTCAGCAGAATTAAAAATCCGTCATCCAGCGGCTTCCCGAGTCACGAGACACGGGTTAAATAGTTTGCATTACCCACCATAAATTTTAGCGTTTTTTTTATACTATAGTTCATCAAGGGCAAAATATGTAGAGTCAGCCGCACCTGACGGTTTCTTCAATTGCTCGTGCCACGATGTAGTCCGGCAACTTCCCGAGGGCGGAGGCGGCCTCGTAAGCGGATATAATGCTCTCATCCGGAAAAGCTCCGACTTCTTTGATTAGCTCTTCAGCCAGTTGTCGCATTCTTTCTTCCGTCATCTCAATTTCTGCTTTGGCATGCACAGCTTCCGCCAAGGCCTCAAATTCCGCCTGGCTGTCGTACCAGTTAAGTTGTAGTTCCAGTTCAACGGCCTCCTTAGCCCTGATACGGTCAAAAGTATATTGAATCCCAATCGGGTTATAGGTTTCCAGCCGCTCATCCACAAAAGCCATGCACGCATCCCTATATGCGGTGTATTTCTCCTCATCGAAGTCCCCAAACCCGCGCTTTACAATCTCCTCCTTCAGCAGCTTTTCTATCTTTGTTGCCAAAAGTTCCTTATTGGCTTCCAGATGCTCGTACAGGGCTTCGTAGTACGCTTTCAAAAGTAAGTTTGCTTCATTCATCTATCTTTCCTTACGTGCACCTGCCGTCAGTGCCATCTATACTGATGCCGGTTTAGCCTTTATCCGCCTCTGGTGGATTAATTAGTTGCAAAAGCGGTCTATTGTCAAGCTGAAATTCGTTCTAAACTGTGGGTTAAAAAGTGATAAAATATCTTTGGCTATAGGCCGGTTTTAGTGTAAAATAGGTAAAAGGTGTTTCTTTAGGTTTTAGGGAGAATAAAAATGACCAGGGGCATATGATGAGAAATTTTGTTTACGGTATATCGGTTATCTTGGCGGTAACGGCCTGTGTATCTCTGGCGGCGCCTGAACCGGCTGTCGTGCAGGGGCCGGATGATTGGACGATAGATATAACATTTGTGCATCCGCAGCAAATAATGTTGCAGTCTAGCGGTGACAAGGAATTAAAGCGATACTGGTATATGATAATAACGCTTACCAACAAGACAAGTCACGATATTGATTTTTATCCGAAGTGTGAGCTGATGACGGATACATTTGAACTTACCCCGGCAGGCAAAGATACGCCGGCAGCGGTTTTTGAGCAGATAAAAAAACGCCATCAGCGCAAGTTTCCGTTCCTTGAGTCTCTGGAAAGCACCGGCAGCAAAATACTTCAGGGTGAGGATAACACAAGAGATATCGCCATCATCTGGCCTGATTTTGATGCCAAGGCCAAGAATATAAAAGTCTTTATTGCCGGTTTGAGCAACGAAACTGTCGCTGTTGACCATCCGACAGAGAAAGACCAGACGGGTAAGCCCGTCAAAATTTATCTGCGAAAGACCCTCGAATTAAGCTATAAGCTTGGCGGAGATGCCGCTTTCAGGTCCAAGGCCAAGCTGGTTTATGAAGATAAACGCTGGGTTATGAGATAGGAAACAGCCGAAGTAACTCTCCACCAGAGGAGTCTGAGGCATGTTCATACCTTATGAGGTAGATGCTCCGTTCGACCATCGGCCGGTTGTGAACTGGCTGGTAATTTTGGGGATAGTATTGGTATTTGTCCTTCAGGTAGTAACTTCCGAAAAGCAGATAGCCGAAAAGTCAAAAAAGGAAATTGAGAGCCCGGAAGAAGTGCTCAGAGTACCAGCGGCTGAGAATGAGGCAGCCGCAAAACCTGTAGAAAAGAAGCAGGCAGTCACAGGACCGATGGCCAGGTTTGCTTTAAACGGCTGGGGATTAGGGCTGTTTACATATATTTGGCTGCACGGGGGGCTTATTCGCTTGATAGGCAATATGATTTTTTTGTGGCCTTTTGGCAATGCTGTTTGTGGGAAACTGGGCAATAAAATTTATCCGTTAGTTTTTCTGGGGTTTGGTTTACTGGCGGGGGTAATTCACTTGTTGATTGGCGTCGGCCCGGCGGTTGGGGTGGATAGCGTGATATGCGGCATCGTGGGGATATATGTTGTGCTTTTGCCGGAAGATACGATGAGCTGTTTCGTTTTACTGCCGCGCCCAATGGCGGTTAGTATTTCGGGTTGTTGGTTTGTTTTACTTTGGTTTATTTTTGATTTATTCGAGGCGGAATCGAGCCGCCAAAGCACAACGTATTATGCGCATATTTTGTGCGCTGCAGCGGGCTTTGGACTGGCGGTGCTGATGCTGAAGAAAAAATGGCTGGTGATGGAAAGTGATGAAAAGTCGCTTTTGCAGATGCTGTCGAGGAAGGAACCAGAGGAGGAAAAAGGCAAAGAAGGAGAGAAGAAAGATTCAGCGGCAGTTGAGAAACCTCCGGAGATAGTTGATAAAGCAAAAGCCGAGCCAAATCCCATAAGCAGCGCAAGCCAGTTGGGGCAAGTGGTACCGGCCGCCCAGAGCGCCGCCTCACCGCAGAAAGCTGCTCCTGTGGCGGAGAGACCGGCGGATGATTTTATTCGCTTCAAATGCGAGTGCGGGCATAGAATCAAAGTACATAAAAGAGACGCCGGCAAGGCCGGCCGATGTCCCAGATGCTCGAAGTGGGTGGAGGCTCCGAGACAGTAATTTTTTGTTGACAGACGGTGGCTGTCTCAGTAGAGTTGGGCCGTTTTGGGAGTATACTTTTGTCCCTCGAAAGCGTATTCCTAATGAGAAAATATGAGGGAACTTGCATTGCAGGACCGGTTTCGGGCCTAAGGAGAAGAAATTTTGGAAAAAGGTACAGTAAAATGGTTCAATGAGAGAAAAGGATATGGTTTTATCACTCCCGATGGTGGCGGTGAGGATTTGTTTGTCCATCACTCGAATATCGCGGAGGGGGTAGGGTCGCTTAATGAAGGCCAGGCGGTAGAGTACGAATCTGCACAGGGGAAAAAAGGCCCCGAAGCAACCAAAGTGCGCCCCGTCTAAGGCGACTCGTGCTGCGCAGCGTACTACGCAGAGTAGCAACGGATGAAAAAACCATGGGCCCTGCTGAAAAGCAGGGCCTTTTTTATTGGGTTTCACCACGGGCCCTTCGACTTCGCTCCCGCCGTCGCTAAAGCTATGGCGGGCAGGCAGGGCAATTTTACCAGCCATAGCTGGTAAAATTGGCTTTGATTGGGTTTGTTTTGACCAAGTGTCCAATGTCGGTTTTTCGCTGCAATTCATTGTCACAGTTGCGGTTATAAGCATTTGACTTTTTCGAAAATTGGCTTTGTTTGGCATAATTTTGTTTGTTTTGATTGATTTTTTCCTTTTGCGCAGAAAATCTGCATAGCCACAGTTTAAGCCACAGAGAACACAGAGAAGTAAATTATAAATTAAGTATTAATTGGTTATTGGAAGCCGCTCATT